>CAZZZQ010000047.1:0-1896 GCA_964658405.1 uncultured Sphingomonas sp. | reverse complement strand
TCATCACCGACACGCATCTGCAGCCGGAGCTTGATGCGGCGAAGGGAACCGATATGGCGTTCAAACGGGCGCGGGAGATCAAGGCTGACTTCGCCATCCAGGGCGGAGACCACGTCTTCGATTCGCTTGGCGTGTCGAAGCAGCGTGCGCTGTCACTGTTCGATCTCTACGGCAAGACGGAGCAGGATCTTGGGATGAAGCTTCACCACACGATTGGCAACCACGATGTGCTGGGCGTCTACCCGGCGAGCGGGATGTCGCCTGCGGATCCGCTCTACGGCAAGAAGCTGTTTGAGGAGCGGTTCGGGAAGACGTACTACAGCTTCGACCACAAGGGCCACCACTTCATCGTGCTTGATTCGATTGGGATTACGGAGGATCGGGCGTATGAGGGGCGGGTGGATGCGGCGCAGCTGGAGTGGCTGGCGGCTGATCTGAAGGCGCTTCCGGCAGGGACGCCGATTATTGTGTCGGTACATATTCCGCTGGTGACGGCCTTCAACTCGTACGTGCCGGAGCCGCCGCCGCTGACCGCTGGTGCTCCGCCGACGGCGTCGCATCACGGGCTGAGCGTGGCGAATTCGAGTGCGGTGCTGGATCTATTTGTGGGGCATAACGTTCTTGGGGTGCTGCAGGGGCATACGCATATCAACGAGACGGTGGTGTGGAGGGGGGTTCCGTACATGACGAGTGGGGCGGTCTGCGGGAACTGGTGGCATGGGACGCGGATGGGGACGCCGGAGGGTTTCACGGTGGTGACGGTTGCGAACAACAAGCTGACGACGCGGTACGAGACGTACGGATTCAAGACGGTAGCGCCGCAAAACACCTAGAGCGGCGATTCACGCGAGGCGCCCAGAACGCTACGAAGTAGCACCCGCCTGGCGTCAGGGCGCCTTTGCCACTCCGATCCAGGCGGCAGAGGTCTTTGCGTCTGGCAGCCGGATCGGCCACAGGCTGAGTTCGCGCGAGGGGAAGAGTTCTCCCGCGGCGAGCGCTGCGATCCAGTCGACGGGGTTTGTTTTCTGCTGCGGTGCGAAGCGTTCGAGGCGTCGCTGCATGACGGCGATGGCTTCGGCGTTTTCGTCGACCAGGATAAAGCTGCGGCCGTTTCTTGCGGCGGCCTCGCCGGTGGTTCCACTGCCTGCGAAGAAGTCCAGCACGGTCTCGCCGGCGTTTGAGTGCACGCGCACGATGCGCTCGAGGATGCCGAGCGGCTTCTGCGTGGCGTAGCCGGTCTTCTCCTTTCCGGTCGGCGAGACGATGGTGTGCCACCAGACGTCCGTCGGAGTTTTGCCGCGCGCCGCCTTGGTCGCGCCGACCAGGCCGGGTGCCATGTACGGGATGCGGTCGGTTGCGTCGAGGTTAAAGGTGTAGCGCTCCGGGTCCTTCGAGTACCAGAGGATGTTGTCGTGCTTCGCCGGCCAGCGCTTGGTGGATCGTGCGCCGTAGTCGTAGGCCCAGATGATCTCGTTCTGGAAGCAGGCGCGGCCGAAGATCTCATCCAGCATGACCTTGCAGTAGTGGACCTCGCGGTAGTCGATATGGAAGAAGAGGCTGCCGGTGTCAGAGAGAATGCGATGCGCTTCGACCAGCCGTGGCCGGAGGAAGCCGAGGAAGTCGTCGAAGGTGTCGGCGTAGCCCTGGAGGTGTTCGAGGTTGCCGGCGGGCGGTGCGATCAGCTCGGTGCGGTAGCGATGGCCACCGAAGCCGGTGCGGTCGCCGGCCTCGTCCCGAACGGTCTTCATCTGCGGCCGCATCTGCCGCCGGCCGGTGTTGAACGGCGGATCGACGTAGATCAGCGGCACTGATCCGGTCGGCAGGCTGCGCAGGAGTACGAGGTTGTCGGCGTGGACGATGCGGTTCATCGGGAACAGGCCTGAGTGACGTGGGAGG
>CAZZZQ010000046.1:0-11959 GCA_964658405.1 uncultured Sphingomonas sp. | reverse complement strand
GCTGGAGGATGCGTCGGCTCTGAAGACATTCAGGCAGACCTTCGCCGATCATGGCGTCAGCATCAGTGCGCTCAGCTGTCATGGAAATCCGCTGCACCCAAACGCCGCGCTGGCGAAGAAGGCGCAGGAGACAAACCGGCGCACGATCCTGCTGGCGGAGGAGTTGGGGGTCTCGACCGTCGTCGACTTCTCGGGCTGCCCCGGCGACTCCCCGACCGCGAAGGCACCGAACTGGGTGACCTGCCCATGGCCGCCGGAGTACCTGGATGTTCTGGCCTGGCAGTGGGATGAGGTAGTCGCGCCGTATTGGACCAAACGTGCGGAGTTTGCCGCACAGCATGGCGTCAAGGTTGCGATCGAGATGCATCCGGGCTTCGTCGTCTACAGCCCCGAGACGATGTTGCGACTCCGTGCGATTACAGGGCCGGCGATCGGCTGCAACTACGATCCGAGCCACATGTTCTGGCAGGGGATTGATCCAATCGCAGCCATCCGCGTGCTCGGCGACGCGATCCTTCACGTCCACGCGAAGGACACGCAGCTCTATCCCGCGAACCTCTCGCGCACCGGTGTTCTCGACACCAAGCCATATACTGACGAGCGGAATCGCGGCTGGATCTTTCGAACCTGTGGCTACGGGCATGGGGCGGAGTGGTGGAAGGAGTTCGTCTCCACGCTGCGGATGTACGGCTATGACGAGGTGCTCTCGATCGAGCACGAAGACAGCCTGCTCTCGACCGAGGAAGGTCTTACGAAGGCCGTGCGGTTTCTCGATGAGGTGGTCATCAGGGACGCCCCGGCCACCGCGTGGTGGGTCTAGAGCGCCCTCCCGGACAGAGACAGGCCGTGCACCCACTCGCACACCGCAGGTCGAACGGTGTACTATTGGCCGTCCCGTAAATCGACGCTGTTTGTCGAACCTAAAAGCTTTAAGTAGAGGCCATCTACCCGATTTGCTCCATAGGGTGGCTCTGCCGGTAAACGTTCTCACCACCTCTTGAACGCCAGGAGTCTTTTCATGAAATACCTCGCCCTCGCAGGCTGTGCCCTCGTCGCAGCGTCGCTCTCCGCACAATCAAAGCCACCCGCCTATCAGGACTCCTCGCTGCCGGCCGCGGTCCGGGCTCATGATGTTGTCTCGCGGATGACGCTGGAAGAAAAGGCAGCGCAGCTGGAGGACTGGGCGACGGCGATCCCCCGCCTCGGCGTTCCTGACTACCAGACCTGGAGCGAGGCGCTGCATGGCGTTGCGAACTCCGGCTACGCGACCGTCTTCCCGCAGGCGATTGGCATGGCGGCGACATGGGACCCGAAGATCGTGAAGCAGATGGGCGACATCATCTCCACCGAGGGCCGGGAGAAGTACAACGAGGCGCAGCGCGAAGGGAACCATCGCATCTTCTACGGCCTGACCTTCTGGTCGCCGAACATCAACATCTTCCGCGATCCACGCTGGGGCCGCGGCCAGGAGACCTACGGTGAAGATCCGTTCCTCACTGGGAGCATGGGTGTAGCGTTCATTCACGGCGTGCAGGGCGACGATCCGGAGCACCCAAAGGCGGTCGCGACCAGCAAGCACTTCGCCGTGCACAGCGGTCCGGAGTCGACGCGGCACGTTGCCAACGTCGATGTCAGCCCACGCGATCTTGAAGAGACCTATCTGCCCGCCTTCCGCACGACCGTCATCGATGGACATGTGAAGTCGGTGATGTGCGCCTATAACGCAATCGACGGAACGGCGGCCTGCGCGAACACCATGCTGCTCAAGGATCACCTGCGCGATGCGTGGGGCTTCAAAGGCTTCGTCGTCTCGGACTGTGCGGCAATCATGGACGTGACCAACGGCCACCACAACGCGCCGGACATCACCCACGCCGCGGCCATCTCGATCAAGGCCGGCACCGATCTCTCCTGCAGCATCTGGGCACCCGGCTTCAACACGCTCGGCGCCGCGGTCAAGCAGGGACTGGTCTCTGAGGATCTGCTCACACGCTCCGCAGAACGGCTCTACACCGCTCGATTCGAGCTCGGCATGTTCGACGCCCCGGAAACCAATCCGTCCGACAAACTCCCCTTCGCAGAGGTCGCCTCGGCCCAGCATAACGAGGTCTCGCTGAAGGCCTCCGAAGAGTCGATCGTTCTGCTGAAGAACAACGGCGCGCTGCCCTTCCACACGGCTCCGAAGCGTATCGCGGTCGTCGGTCCCACGGCCGACCTGCTGACCTCGCTCGAGGCGAACTACAACGGCCAGGCAGTCGACCCGATCTCTCCGCTCGACGGGATCATGAAGCAGTTTTCCGGCGCAACCGTTCACTATGCGCAGGGTGCGACGCTGGCCGCCGGCTTCAGCGTTCCCGTGCCGCGTACCGTCTTTGGCGCAGGGCTCAAGACCGAATTCTTCGCGACCCCCGACTGGACCGGACGTCCCGTCGCAGAGGGAACCGAGCCCGGCATCCAGCACGATTGGCGCGACGCAGCACCTGTGCCGGAGATTCACACCCATGACTACTCCGTCCGATGGACCGGCAAGCTGAAGGTCCCCGGTGCCGGCAAGTACACCTTCATCGTGGAGGGCGGATCGAACTTTCCATACTCCCCGAAGGAGTCCTACAAGTTCGTCCTCGACGGCAAGGTGCTCTCGGTCGGCGACCTGAACGCAGGCAAGCTTGAGATGGGAGCCTTCAACATCGGCACCGGAGCCTCACCCACTGCACCTCCCGTCATGAGTGGGTCGAAGCCGGTGCGGATCGAGGTCACCATGACGGACACCAAGCCGCATGACTTCCAGCTGGACTACAGCCACTCCGGCGACCGTGCCGGCGGCGGTGTTACCCTCCGCTGGGAGGCCCCGGCGAAGCCCCAGATCGCGGAGGCTGTCGCCGCTGCAAAATCATCCGATGTGGTCGTAGCCTTCGTCGGCCTGTCGCCGCAGCTTGAGGGCGAAGAGATGCCCATCAAGATCGACGGCTTCAACGGGGGCGACCGCACCAGCATCGACCTGCCCGCCTCGCAGCGAGAGCTTCTCGAAGCCGTCGCCGCAACAGGCAAGCCGGTCATCGTCGTCTCGATGAGCGGAAGCGCGCTTGCTCTCACCTGGGCCAAGGAGCACGCAGCCGCGGTGTTGCAGGCCTGGTATCCCGGTGGAGAGGGCGGCAAAGCAATCGCCGAGACGCTTGCTGGCGAGAACAATCCTGCGGGCCGGTTGCCCGTCACCTTCTACGCCAGCACAAACGACCTGCCCGCGTTCACGGAGTACTCGCTGAAGAACCGCACCTACCGGTACTACACCGGCGTACCGCTGTGGGGCTTCGGCTACGGGCTGAGCTACTCGACCTTTCAATATGGACCGGTCAAGGTATCATCCTCGTCTATCGCAGCAGGCAAGCCGCTTACCGCAACGGTTACGGTTACAAACTCCAGCAAGGTCGCCGGAGACGAGGTCGTCGAGCTGTATGTGAAGACCCCGCAGGTGGGCGGCCCGCTGCATTCGCTCGTAGGCTTCGAGCGGATTCATCTCGATGCGGGTGTCTCGAAAGAGGTCTCGCTCATCGTCAATCCGCGCTCGCTCTCAAGCGTCGATGACAAGGGTCAGCGCACGATCCTGCCGGGTGAGTATCACCTGGTAGCAGCCGGCGCGCAGCCGTCTGAGGCAGTAGCAAAATCAGAGATTGATTTCACAGTGAAAGGCACCGCGGAGCTTCCGAAGTAACTGTGAGCGAGGCGCCATCGTCCAGCAGAGCTCTACGACGATGGCGCCTGTTCTTCACTGCAGGTATGGGTTGCGGTACAGTAGGGGCGAGAGCGTATGAGCATGGTCCCTACACGTCGAACTCCGCGCTGGTGGCTGATTGCGGGCGCGTTCGTGTTGCTGCACGGCTTCTCCCTGCATGGCCAGCAGGAGGAGTTCAGGCATGCCATTGAACTGACCCAGGCCGGCAAACTTCATGATGCGGAGCTCGCATGGCGTCAGCTTGCGCAGACCTACCCGAATAACCCCGCAGTCCACTCTGCACTGGGAATTACGCTTGCCCAGGAGGGTCAGCTTGAGCCGGCGACGATCGAGTATAGAAAGGCACTCGCGCTCAACCCCCATCAGCCCGACGTCTCCATGAACCTCGGTCTCGCGGAGTTCAAACTGGGCCATTTCGCCGAGGCCGTCGGGCCTCTGACGATCGCCGCAAGGGAGAACCCGCAGGATCAACGCGGCGGCCTCCTGCTCGGTATGAGCTACTTCGGCATGCGCTCCTACGCGAAGGCCGTGCCCTACCTGCAGAGCGCTGTCGGGGCCGACCCAGCCAACCTCGAGCTTCACAATGTCCTTGCACAGAGCTGTCTTTGGAGTGCCGACTACACCTGCGCGATGGCCGAGTACAAGAGCATCCTGACGGCCGATCCGAACTCCGTCCAGGCCCACATGCTGTTGGGCCAGGCGCTCGACAGCATGAACCGCTCGACCGATGCGATCGCCGAGCTCGAGACCGCGGCACGGATCGCACCACAGGAGCCAAACGTCCACTTCGAGCTTGGCTATCTCTACTTTGCGAAGCATGACTATGAGCACGCCGCGCCGCAGTTTGAGATGGAGTTGAAGAACAATCCGGACAACGCGCAGGCCGCAGCCTACCTGGGTGACATCAAGCTCCGCACCAATCAAGATGCAGCGGCTGAGGCGTTGCTCACGAAGGCTGTACACCTTCAGGACAACATCCGAATTGCCTACTTCGACCTCGGCAAGGTCTATGCTAATCAAAAGCGAAATCCAGAGGCGCTTGACGCCTTTCTCCATGCCGAACGCCTCGATCCATCAGACGCCGACGCCCACTATCGGCTCGCCCGCGTCTACACCGCGCTCGGCAATAAGCCGAAGGCCGATGAGGAGTTTGCGAAGACGAAAGACCTGCACAGCAAGGCGGCCGAGTCGCTGATCCAGAAGGTCTCCGGCGATCTGAAAGCTGCCCCGCCAGCGCCCGCCCCGTAAGCCTCTGCACGACCGAAGCTATCTAGCCGAAGATCCATCTGGGGTGTTCTACTGCAAGCATGATCAGGCCCAGCACACGCCGCGAGTTCCTCTGGATGGCCGCGTCCACGGCTGCATCTACGGCCGCGCTCAGCCAGGGCGTGATCCCTCGCAACGTTAAACCGCAGCCACGTGGCAAGCCCTCCGGGCTCCCGTTTCACGCCCACTTCACCGACGTCGCCGCAGCCGCCGGCCTCAACCAGCCCATCATCTACGGCGGCCTCCACAGCAAGGACTACATCGTCGAAACCGTAGGCTGCGGGATCGCCTTCTTCGACTACGACAACGACGGCTGGCTTGACATCCTCGTCCTCTCCGGCACTCGCATGGAGAACCCTCCCGCCAACGCAACGAACCGTCTCTATAAGAACAATCGCGATGGCACCTTCACCGATGTGACCGAGAAGGCCGGCCTACTCCGCACCGGCTGGGCCAGCGCCGTGACCATCGGCGACTACAACAATGACGGCTTCGAAGATCTCTTCATCACCTACTACGGCCAGAACGTTCTCTACCGTAACAACGGCAACGGAACCTTCACTGACGTCACGAAGGAAGCCGGTCTTCTCTACACCGGCGCGTTACGCTGGGGCTCGGGCTGCACCTTTATCGACTACGATCGCGACGGCCATCTCGACCTCTTCGTCGCGAGCTACGTCGACATCAGCGCCCATCAACTTCCCAAGCCTGGTGAGAATCCCTACTGCACCTTCAAGGGCGTGCCGGTGAACTGTGGCCCGCGCGGCCTGCCCATGGGCCAGAACCATCTTTACCGGAACCAGGGCGACGGCACCTTCAAAGAGGTGACGGCATCCTCCGGCATCTCGAAGGCGACCCGCACCTATGCGATGACCGCGGTCGCGGCAGACTTTGACAACGATGGCTGGACCGATCTCTATGTCGCCTCCGACTCAACCCCGAGCCTGCTCTTTCGCAACCAGCACAACGGCACCTTTTTGGAGGACGGCGTCGAAAAAGGCGTCGGCCTCAGTAATGAAGGCACCGAGCAGGCCGGCATGGGCATAGCCGTCGGTGACTACAATCTCGACGGCAATCTCGATATCTTCAAGACCCACTTCTCCGACGACACCAGCGTCCTCTACCAGAACGACAGCACGGGAAACTTCACCGACGTCACCATCGAGGCCGGCCTCGCAGTCGAGACTCGCTACATCAGTTGGGGCACAGGCTTCGCCGACTTCGACAACGATGGCTGGCCAGACCTGGCTGTCGTCACCGGCTCCGTCTACCCCGAGGTCGAAGCGCGCTTCCCCGAGTACCCGCTGAAGACGCCGCGGATGATCTTTCGCAACCTCGGCGGCGGTCGCTTCGAGGAGCTGATCGATGAGGCCGGCCCGGGCATCTCTGCACTCCACTGCAGCCGTGGCTGCGCCTTCGGCGACTTCGACAACGACGGCGACGTCGACATGGTCGTCGTCAATCTGAATGAGCCGCCATCGCTCCTGCGCAACGACGTCAGCGGCAGCGGCAACTGGATCAAGGTGCTTCTTGTCGGCACAGTCTCAAATCGCAGCGCCATCGGGTCAAAGGTCATCGCACGCTACGGCGGCAGGACCCAGGCCCAGGCGGTCATGGCGCAGTCCAGCTTCTACTCGGTCAACGATCGCCGGCTTCACTTTGGCCTCGGCACAGCGACGACGGTTGACCTCGAGATTCACTGGACCAACGGGAACATCGAGCAGATCAGGCAGGCTCCAGCCAACAAGCTCCTCACCATCAAGGAGAAGAGTGGCGTCGTCAAAACCGAGAGCCTGACCGCAGCCGCAAAGGCCTGAACGGTCACACCAGCATCGCCAGTCTGCATGTGGTAAATTCACGCAAAGCTCACCTTGAAAGATCTCATGTCCTTCGCTCGTCCTCTCCGATTCGTCGCGCTGTTCCTGCTGCCCGTCGCCGCACTTGCAGCGCAGCAGGGAAGCGCACCCCTGGTCCAGCCCGGCGCACCGGGAACCAGCAGCAAAACCCTCCCCTCAGCCGCCGCCCTTCCTTCTCCAAAGCTCTCAGAGGCGGACACCAGGTTCATGCAGGGAATGATCATGCATCACAATCAGGCGGTCGAGATGACGGCCCTAATCGGCGCTCGCACCCACGACGAAGGTGTCACCGCTATCGGCAACAAGATCAGCATCTCGCAGACGGATGAGATGAGGTTCATGAAGCAGTGGCTCGAAGACCGCGGCCAGGCGACCTCCATGCCGCACCACATGGACGACATGCCCGGCATGGATATGGGCGATATGCCCATGCCAACGATGCCCGGGATGCTGACGCCAACGCAGATGGAAGCGCTCCGCAAGTCGACCGGCGCCTCGTTCGACCGCCTCTTTCTCGCCGGCATGATCCAGCACCACACCGGCGCGCTCGTCATGGTCGATGAACTCTTCAAGACCCCCGGCGCCGGCCAGGACGCCGACCTCTTCAACTTCGCCACTGACGTAGACAACACGCAGCGCGCCGAAATCAACATCATGCAGAACCTGCTCAAGGAGAAACGATGAACCGTAGCTTCACGAACACCGCTCTGCGCGCGACATTTGCGCTGGCCTCTCTCGTCTCGATCGCGACAATCTCCCCTGCGCAGACCGCAGCTCCTCAGGCCAAAGACCCACGCGTAGGCCTCAAGGCCGGCCTGCAGGATGCCGGCGAAGCGGCCTTCGGCCTGGTGCACCTTACCTCGCTCGGCAAGCCTGCCGGCTTCGCCCCGCCTCCGCCTGCAGCGGGAGCCAGCGCGCGCTCCATCCTCATGGCGCAGCTTGCCTTCGCCAACTCCGACTTCGCCTTCTCCGGGACTCACCTCTTTCAGGGAAACTTCTACGGGGTCAACTTCTACGACATCTCGCACCCCGAAAAGATCACGCTGACGACCTCACTCGTCTGCCCCGGCGGTCAGGGCGACGTCTCCGTCTCCGGCCACCTGCTCTTCATGTCGGTCGAGATGCCGAACGGCCGTCTGGACTGCGGCGCACAGGGCTTTCCCGCACCGCCTGAGCCGCCCCCCGCTCCCGCTCCTGTGGCCGGTGCACCCGCCGAGGCTCATCCGGCGCGCCCACTGCCTGCTGCCAGCCCGGACCGTTTTCGCGGCGTCCGCATCTTCGATATCTCAGACCTGAAGAACCCGAAGCAGGTCGCCGCCATCCAGACCTGCCGCGGCTCCCACACCCACACCCTCGTCAACGACCCGAAGGATAAGGACAACCTCTACATCTACGTCTCGGGAACCTCCTTCGTCCGCCAGAAGGAAGAGCTCGCCGGCTGCTCCGGCGATGCACCGGACAAGGATCCGAACACCTCGCTCTTCTCGATCGACGTCATCAAGGTCCCCATCGCGCACCCTGAAGAGGCAAAGATCGTCGCCAGCCCCCGCGTCTTCATCGACCCGCGCAGCGGGGCGGTCAACGGCATCTTCAACGGCGGCAGCCACGACAAGGGCGAAGAGAAGTCGACCGCCTCGAACCAGTGCCACGATATCACCGTCTACTCCGCCATCGGCCTCGCCGCCGGTGCCTGCTCCGGTAACGGCATCCTGCTCGACATCTCGAACCCCGCAGCGCCGAAGCGCATCGACGCCGTCAACGATCCAAACTACGCCTACTGGCACTCTGCCAGCTTCTCGAACGATGGCACCAAGGTCGTCTTCACCGACGAGTGGGGCGGCGGTGTACAGCCTCGCTGCCGCTCGACCGATCCCCTCAACTACGGCGCCGACGCCATCTTCAACCTCAAGGATGGCAAGCTCACCCCCGCCTCCTACTACAAGATGCCAGCCGCCCAGACCGAGCAGGAGAACTGCGTCGCCCACAACGGCTCCCTCATCCCCATCCCGGGCCGCGACATCGAGGTCCAGGCCTGGTACCAGGGCGGCATCTCCGTCATGGACTTCACCGACGCCGCGCATCCCTTCGAGATCGCCTACTTCGACCGCGGCCCCATCGACGCCACCAAGGCTGTTCTCGGCGGGCAGTGGTCGGCCTACTGGTACAACGGCTACATCTATGGCTCCGAGATCGCCCGCGGAATCGACGTGCTGAAGCTAACCCCCAGCAAGTACCTCTCGCAGAACGAGATCGACGCCGCCAACCTCGTCCACTTCGACGAGCTCAACGTCCAGAACCAGCAGAAGATGACCTGGCCGCAGAACACCACCGTCGCCCACGCCTACCTCGACCAGCTCTCCCGCTCGAATGCCCTGAACTCGGGCGAGGTCTCGAAGCTCAACGCTGCCCTCGCAAAGGCGGTGAAGTCGCACAGCAAGACGGACTCAGAGAAGCTGAACGCAATGGGGTCGAAGCTCGAGTCGGAGGCAGCGTCGGCCAGGACTCCGGCGGATGCCACCCACCTCCACGCGCTCGCGAGCATTCTGCAGCAAAGCGGTCTGTAACAATTCGTCTCAAAGCAACGCCCGGAGATGGGACGCATGAACCCAAAGCGTCCCATCCCGGGCGTTCGTTCGTTAATCAGACCGCGAGCACATCGAACATACCTGTCTTCCTGTGCATCGAACCCTGCAGAGGAGATTCACCATGTCGAAGTTGAAGGCGCCGGTCACGGCAGACGATCACATCCAAGGCAGCGCAGACGCAAAGGTCACACTCATCGAGTACGGCGACTACCAGTGCCCCGACGCCGGAATGGCCTACCCCATGGTCAGGAAGCTGCAGAAGCACTTCGGCAAAGACCTCCGCTTCGTCTTCCGCAACTTCCCTTTGATGGAGATCCACGAGATGGCGGAGCCCGCCGCCGAAGCAGCCGAGTTCGCCGCAGCGCACGGCAAATTCTGGGAGATGCATGACGCCCTCTTCGAGCACCAGCGCCGCCTCAGCCCCGACTCCATGGTCAAGCTCGCCGCAGACCTCGGCCTGGACGCCGATGCCGCCGCCTCGGCCATCGAAAATCAGGAGTTCGGCGAACGCATCGAGACCGACATCGCCAGCGGAGAAGAGGCCGGAGTCCACGGCACCCCAACCTTCTTCATCAACGGCAAACTCTACGAAGGCGAGTGGGAGTACGAAGAGCTTAAGGCCGCTATCGAGGCTCTGTAGACGATTCAGGCGGCTCAAAAAGTAATGGTCAGGCAACGCAAGCGGAGTAGCTCCGTGAGCATTGCCTGACCATTTTAGGGAAGCGCTGCGTGGTGCCGATTGCCTAGGGATAGATCCTGTTCAGCGTCCTGGCAAACGGAATCGTCTCCCTCACATGATCCAACCCACAGATCCACGCCACCGCGCGTTCGATGCCCATGCCGAATCCGCTGTGCGGCACGCTGCCGTACTTGCGCAGGTCGAGATACCACTGGAAGGGTGCGAGTGGAAGCTCGGCCTCTTCAATGCGTGACTTCAACAGGTCGTAGCTGTCGATCCGCTGCGAGCCGCCGATGATCTCGCCGTAGCCCTCGGGCGCGAGGACGTCGACGCAGAGTGCGCGCGCAGGATCGACCGGGTCGGGCTGCATGTAGAACGCCTTGATCGCCGAGGGATAGCGGTGGATCATGACCGGCTTGTCGAACTGGCTGGAAATATAGGTCTCGTCGGGCGAGCCAAAGTCGTCGCCGTCCTTATGCTCCGTCTCGATCAGACCGTTGTTGAACGCGTCGACCAGCATCGCATGCGCCTCGTCATAGCTCAGGCGCGGGAAGGTGTTGACGCCCTCCGGCTTTGGAGTCTCCGCGGTGATCCCGACGACCGCCTCTAGCTTGGCGATGTCGCGGCCAATCACCTTCAGGTCCGCGCGGTGCGTCTCGAGGACCTTGGTGACGATATGGGTCAGAAAGCCCTCGGCCAGCTTTAGCAGGCCTTCAAGATCGAGAAACGCGACCTCCGGCTCGATCATCCAGAACTCAGTCAGGTGCCGGCGCGTCTTCGACTTCTCCGCCCGAAAGGTCGGTCCGAAGCTGTAGACCTTACCCAGCGCGAGCGCAGTCGCCTCGATATACAGCTGGCCGGACTGCGTCAGGTACGCTTTGTCGTCGTCGAAGTAGTCCATCTCGAACAGCTCGCTCGTCCCCTCGCAGGCGTTCGGTGTGAGGATCGGCGGATCGGTCCGGGTAAAGCCATTGGTGTCGAAGTACTCCGCCGCCGCCCGCATGATGGTTGCGCGAACCCGCAGGATCGCCGACTGGCGCGGGGTGCGAAGCCAGAGATGCCGGTGCTCCATCAGGAAGTCGACGCCGTGCTCTTTCAGAGTGATCGGGAACGGAGTCTCGTCGGGGACGCGCTGCAGCACCTCGACACCCTCCACGTCGAGCTCGAAGCCGCTGGGCGCGCGGGCGTCGGCGCGGACCTTGCCGGTCACGATCAGGCTGGACTCAAGCGTCAGATTCTTCAACGTCTCGAAGACCTCCTCGGAGACGGCGGCCTTCGGGACGATCCCCTGGATGGTCCCGGTTCCGTCGCGAAAGATGGGGAAGAGCAGCTTGCCGGAGGCGCGAAGGTTGTAGAGCCAGCCGCGGAGGGTAACGGTCTGGCCTTCGTGTACGGCGAGGGAGGCGATGGTTGCGATGGGGCTGGTTTCGGTCATGATGTCAGGGATAAGGGTAAATGGTTCGAGATTCCGGCGCGACAGGGCGTGCGGCATCCCACGCTTGCCGTGAAGCTGGCAAGAATGGGGCACTCGGCGGATAGGCGTGGAATTAGGAGGGTTGCAGTTCGTCGGTCAGACGGAGGTGACTGTCGAAGGCTGCCTGGGCCTTCTTTGTTACCGAGTCGGCCGTCTCTTCCAGATCGTGCGAGATCTCGAGAATCCCCGGGACATTCGGCTTCAGCGTCGCGATGTTGCGTGCAAGATTGGACCAGTCGATCGTGCCGGCGGCAGGCCAGAGGTGCTCGTCGCGCTGCCCGGCGTTATCGTGGAGATGAAGCTGCGCGATCCGCGGTCCAAGCAGCGCAAAGGCCTCGTCGATCCCGACGTTTTTATCCGGCGCAGAGA
>CAZZZQ010000045.1:0-11972 GCA_964658405.1 uncultured Sphingomonas sp. | reverse complement strand
AGAAGCCCTTGTATACAGTGCGGGCGAGCTCCGGGTGCTTTGCCAGCAGGTCCTTGCGGATGACGACCGTATGCATGATCGGAAAGATGCCGGTGTGCTTGTAGTAGTCGCGTTCAACGGCCTGATAGTTCTCAAAAAGCCTTCCTACTTTCGGAGAGCGGTCGAGGATGCATTTGGGATTATCGGCGGAGATCAACGCATCAATCTCGCCAGCTTCGAGCATCGCGCCAAGCTCCTTACCCTTTTCAATGTTGCTCACCTTTACGTTTGCAGGGTGTGTGCCTGGGACGAAGTCGATGGGCTTCATCGGCCAGTCCAGGCCCCCGATAATCCATTCGCAGGTCTCCGGCTTGAAGCCATAATCGTCCATGAGGATGCCTTTGGGAATAATGCCCGCGTCATGGCTGTAGAGGGCGAGTTCGCCGATCCTCTTTCCGTTCAGGTCTTCTGGCCTGGCGATTCCGCTTGCCTTGTTGATGTAGATCGCTGAATGGCGAAAGCAGCGATTCGGGAAGACGGGGATCGCGACGAATGGCGACTCACCCTTCCTAAAGGTTCTCAGGAAATAGGTCATCCCCATCTCGGAGACACTGAATTTTCCATTGACCGCACCCTCGAAGATGATGGTGACAATCGGCGCAGAGTGGTAGGTTGCGTCAGCGCCGGCGATCTTCACCGTTCCATTTGCAAGTGCGCGCGTGCGATCGTAATCCCAGAAAGCAACGTCCAGCTTCGGATCAAACATAGATATACCCTCGTCCAAAAACCTACGGTAACTCGATTACAGATCGCGAGCCGCTCGCTCAACTGATCCGCAAGTGGGAGCCTTTGCTCCCGACTATATGATAAATTCATTTACTAACAGGATGCACAGAATTTCGGATCACACGACAGCAGCAGCCTCATGACGAAGTAGAACTGTCGCTAGAAGAGGAGCTTCATCGACACCTGGCCCGTTCGATTTCCGCCAAAGTCTGATCCGCGTGCCTGCGTGATCTGGCCGAATGCAGAGCTGGTTACATCGAGGTTTGGATCGGCGAGATTTGTATGGTTGAGTACATTCGTAAAGGTGCCCTCGGCCCGGATGCTTACGCCTTCGGCGAGCCGTACCTGCTTCGCCAGGCCAGTCGATAGGCTGATCGTGCCTGGGCCTCGCAGATCGCCGATCGACTCCGTTCCGAAGCGACCAATCGGTGCTACCGCGTTGCCGTTCGCATCCGTGCCTCCGACATCGCACGCACCGTTCTGCAGGGACGAGATGCCCTGCGAACCAGGGCATGCGAATGCATTCGGATTGAACCATTGTGCTCTCGAATGAGCCCTGGTGTTGCCATCTGCAACGCGATCGGGTCTCTGCTGCCGGAAGAACAGTGTTCCTGAACCTGTTCCCGAGGGGTCCGTATTACTGCCGGAGATGTAGGCCGTTAGAAACGGGCCGCTTTGCACGACGAAGATTCCCGAGACCTGCCAGCCTCCGATCAGCGCCTCTGATAGCCGGTTCAATCCGCCGCCAAAGGTCTTCCCTTTTCCGACGGGCAATTCGTAGACTCCGCTCGTAAGCCACCGATGGCGCCGTGTCCCTGTCACGTTTCCATAGTCGATATGGCGGTCATACGAGTAGGTCGCATCATACCCGCCCTGCTCATCGACAAAGCTCTGCTGCCCACTCGCTGCACCGTAGGTGCCCTGATTATCTGCGAGGTTCCTTGCCAATGTGTAGGCGCTGTCAAAGGACAGCCCTTTTGCGAAGTGATGCGACAGTTCTACCTGGCCGGAGTGGTAGCTCGCCTGTGCGGAGGTCGCCCGATTGTAGATGCTGTAGAAATTCGGAAATGGGAAGGCGGACCGGGGCTGGCTGGCTGCGTTTGTCGTGCTCGAATACGGCAGCATATTGAGCTCAGGCTGCCAGACGAGATGCCACGTCTTCAGCCCGACATACGAGACTCGCAGGCCGAACCCATGGCCCAGGTCGCGATCGACGGAGAGGTTGCTCTGAAGAGAGTAGGGATCATGCCACATCGTGTCGATGGCTGAGTAGAAGGTGACGCTGCCGTAGTTTGGTCCGGCGTACGAGTTTGCGGAGGCAGCCGAGACATTGGGAAAGCTGAACGCAGGACCAGCCGGTCCAATCGAGTTGTTGAAGGTCTGCAGGTTCGACTGCAGAGTTCCGGTCAGGGCATAGAAGAGTGCGCCCGAGGTGGTGATGTTGTAGTAGCCGACGCCTCCACGGATTGCCGTGTGGTCATCTCCGAAGGGGCGGTATGCGAAGCCAAATCGCGGTTCGAAGCGCAGGGCCGGTGTGGTCCGTAGTCCGCCTGGGAGACCCGCCTGGCTGTTCGTCACCACGGGGGTACACGGGGCTCCATTGACGACTGCGTTGGTCGCAAAGCTGTTCGCGACTCCGGGTGTGGCGCAGGCATTGACGTTGGCGAGCTCCTGCGTTGAGAGCAACCCGGCGTAACCATTTGGATAGATTAGTCGACCTGACTTTGCAACCGACGGATCGAAGTTTGCGATCTCTCCATTCGAAGATGAAAAGGCGGGGTGATACTCATAGCGCAGTCCGAAGGTCAGGGTCAGGTTCGAAGTCGCCTGCCAGTGATCCTGCGCATAAAAAGCGTAGGCTGTCGCCGTGCCGTTGTTGTCCGACGAGATGTTATCGGTCTGCGACTGATAGGGCACGCCGACTAAGAAGTCCGCAAATTCGTTCCCTGTGTAACTCCCTGTCTGCTGAAAGTAGAAGTTTCCATAGTTGTCAGAGGGCGAGAATCCGAGGGGTGTGAATGCATTGAGCTGCCGAATGTCCCCGCCGAACTTCAGCGTATGGCCGCGATGCTGCCACGTTAGATTGTCGACGTATTGAAAGAGACGCGATCGCTCCGTGGAGTTGAGCCGGCTTCCGACACTTGTCAGTTGAGTGAAGCCAAGATGGCTCAGGCCGTTGAAGGGGAAGGTCGAGCTTAATCCATTCAGCTTCGCATTCGCCGCAAGGGATGCCCCATTGAATGGATTGGAACTTCCGTCCTGCTCCAGCGTGAACCCGAATCGAACCTCGTCCACGAGACGCGGCGTGAATGCATAGCTGACAGACGCTGCGAAGATCCTGTACTGTGCGAAGCCTGTGCCGTTTGGCAGCGCCAGCACTCCGGGCTGAACCTGGTTGATGGACTTGTTTGTATACCTCGCAAACAGGGTCGCCTTCTGGCCAATATTCTGGTCGACACGCAGGTCATACTGGTTCGAGTCGATGTCATTACGCCGCGTGCTCAGGTAGTTGTAGCCTGGGCTCGCCAGAGAGGATTGCACGGACTGACCGACATTTACATTCGGGTCCGGAAACAGCGACAGAAATGCCGCCGAGCTTGGATTGATCGAGGGCAGCTGTGCACCGGCGTAGGATCCGCCGGTAAATGGATTTCTGAGAGCTGTCGTCTCCTGGGAGAAGTCGCCGGCCTTCATGCGGACAGTCGGGACGAGATACTGCACCACGGTCGCTTGCGGAAAGCGCAGGCCTTCGTAGGTCGCGAAGAAAAATGTCTTCTGCCTGCCGTCGTACAGGTGCGGTATAAAGACGGGTCCACCAATCGAGCCACCAAAATCATTGGCTACTTTGTGAGGCTTATTGGCCGCACCCGATCCATAAGGAATCGCGTCGAAGCCCTGATTCTGGAAGTACCAGAATGCCGATCCATGAAGCGAGTTTGTCCCTGACTTGGTCACCGTCGTGATCTCGCCTGGCTGGCCATATTCAGCGTTGTTGCTTACGCCGTCGACGCGGATCTCTGCGATTGATTCTGCCGATGGGAAGGCGTCGCCGAGGATGTTGTTCGAGGTTTGATTCTGTGCCGAGATGCCGTCGACCGTCGTCTCGGATTGCGAGGGAAGTCCGCCCTGAATTGAGAATTTGATGGATGGATTTGGAGATGAGGACGCTGCTGGAGGATAGGCGCCCGAGTCGGGCTGGACGCCCGGGAGTGTCTGGATCACGTTGAGCGGCGATGTGGATCCTGCTCCGCGATAGTTCGCCGGAAGACTCAACACATCACGAGGACTGAGCGAGGCTGAGATAGACGCATCTTCGGTAGGGATCGTTCCCGCATTGGTGGAGTCCACTTCAATATTTTGCGCGAGGGTCGCCGGGGACAGGTGTACGTCGAAACGCAGATGCTGCCGCGCCGACAGCTGCACCTCGGTCGCCGTCTGGGTCGTGAAGCCCGCTCGAACGAAACGCACCGAGTAGGTTCCCGGGTCCAGATTCAGCGCCGTGTAGCTTCCATTCGCTTCGGTGGTGACGACTCGATCAGTGTTGCTCTCTGCTCGATGCAGCGTCACGATTACGCCGGGAATGACGGCATCCGTACTATCCTGAACGCTTCCGTCGATTGATGCGAGTGTTGATTGCGCCGTGGCTAAAATCCCTGATCCAAGAAGAACTACCAACATCAACAAACGTCCAGATCGAAGCATTCTGAATCCTCTCTTAAATGCGGCCCGGGTCGATCTGTCGAAGTTGACGCTGTTTATTTACGGTCGAGATTCTTCAATGCTGCACAAGTCATCGTCCACAGATGCGGAGCGAGCGCTTCAAGCAGCCGTAAGCCTCTAGGACGGTCGGAGTCCAGCTGCCTGTATAAGACTGATCGATGCGACTCCATCCTGTCGGTACTCAAGCCGTCGCAGCCGTCCGTGCCATAACGCGGCCATCACCGCCCCGGTCAGCACCGCTGCAACGGCTCGTCCGATCCACAACCCTCGAAGCGAAAGGTCCGTATGGAAGGCGAGCGACCATGCCAGCGGAGCACCGACCAGCCAGTACGCTGCGGTGTTCACGAGGAATGGTGTCCGCGTGTCGCCGAGTGCAGAGAGTGCGGAGCTGTACATGACGTTCACCGTGTCGCCGATCTGGAGCAGTCCGCAGATGAAGAAGATCGGAGCAGCCGCCGCGATCACCGCTGGATCGTTCGTGTAGATCCCTGCCCAGACTCTTGGCAGCCCGGCAAACAAAAGCGATGCCACAACGATGTAACCCAATCCCAGCACTACATTCGCACGAGCCGATAGTTTGATCTTCGAAATACTTCCCTGACCTGCACTCTGACCGACTCGAACGACAGCAGCGTAGGAGAGACCCAGAGGAACCATGTAGACGAACGCGTCCAGATCGAGCACGACCTGGTGTGCTGCGAGGAGCGTCGTCCCAAGCCGCGCGCACGCGATCGACATCCACGTCGAGAATCCCAGGTCGGTCAGGTTCTGTACCCCGGAAGGCCATCCGATGCGGCCCAGGACCCGCAGGATTGCGAGGTCTGGCCGGAGCATCCGCCATCGCAACTGGATCTGCTTCTCCCGCATCGTGCGGATAAAGCCCAGGATCAGCAGAGCGACCATATAGAGGCGGACGATCACCGTCGCCCACCCCGACCCGGAGATGCCCAGCGGATGTGCGCCGAGGTGCCCATAGAGGAGAGCCCAGTCGCCGGCGAGATTTACAAGGGTCGCAGTCAGCAGCGATGCCGTGATCAACAGGACCCGGTTGATCGACTGCAGATACCTGCGGAGCGCCATGTAGAGCAGCAAGGGGGCGGTCGACCACACGAGGGCGTGGAGATACTTTGCTGTCTCGGAGACGATCTCGCCTGGCGTGCCGAAGAGAGTCAGGAGCGGGAGGAAACCGAGGGTTGTGATGATCACCAGCGGCGTCCCGATCAGGACGATCCACATCGACTGCGCGAGGATCTTGACGCACTCCGTATCTGCGGCCTGATCGCCGCGACCATAGGCCTGGGCCACCATGGTCTCGATGCCGTCGAGCCCGCGGATCACACAGAACACGATTGCGTAGTAGATCGTATTCCCCAGCGACGACGCGGAGATCGCAAGCGATGAGTGCGGCAGGCGACCGATCATGATGGCGTCAACGATGTACGTCGACATCCAGCCAAGTTCGCCGAGAGCCAGCGGTCCGCCGATCTTCGCGGACGCCATCATTTCATGCTTCAGATCTTCTTTGCTCACAATAAGACGGGTGCCGATCTTTCAACAAACTAGCGTGACGGATTTGGAGCGAGAATGAACGGTTGGCGTTGTCTGATCGCTACTGACAATTCACAGACTGTGATCCTGTCGAATTCCTGCCGCTGGAAGTTGCTGAGAGAGAACGGCCGGCTACTGCGCGCCGTCAATCCTCGGCGTCGATGGAAGGCATTGCTTCGAGTCCGGGTTCATCGGTTGAACCAGTGCCTTGCGCACCGCATCCTACGGTGCGGAGAGAACACATGTCTGATTCACGTCTCAAGATGCAGGACCCGCGCACACAGTACCCCCAGCCTCCCTTCAAACCCCAGCAACAATCCCACCCGGGCTTGGCAAAAGAGATGAGTCCCAAGCCCGACAACGGCGAGACCAGTTATATCGGTACCGGCAAGTTGAAAGGAAGAAAGGCGCTGGTTACGGGGGCTGACTCCGGTATCGGACGCGCCGTGGCGATCGCCTTCGCAAGAGAGGGCGCCGACGTTGCCATCGGCTATCTACCCGAAGAAGAGGCCGACGCCAAAGAGGTAATCAAGCTGATCGAAAAATCCGGCGTGAAGGCTGTCGCGATGCCGGGAGATATTCAGGACGAGAGCTTCTGCCGGTCCATGGTGGAGCAGGCAGCGAAGGCGCTCGGAGGCCTCGATATTCTAGTCAACAACGCTGGCACCATGGCCTCGCATACGGACCTCCTCAAGGTGACCACAGCGGACTTCGACAAGACGATGAAGACGAACGTCTACGCGCTCTTCTGGATTACGCAAGCGGCAATCCCCCTCTTGAAGCCCGGCGCATCGATCATCAACACGGCGTCGATTCAAGCCTATGATCCAAGCCGTGGCATCGTTGACTATGCGATGACCAAGGCTGCCATCGTCACCTTCACCAAGGGGATGGCCAAGCAGCTGATCGACAAAGGAATCCGCATCAATGCCGTGGCGCCTGGACCGTTCTGGACTCCGATTCAGCCGGCCGGTCAGCCGCCCGAGCAGCTTGCGGAGCTCGGAAAGGGTGTGCCGTTCGGGCGTCCGGGCCAGCCCGTCGAGATCGCTCCGGTCTATGTTCTGCTTGCCTCCCAGGAGGGCAGCTACATTACAGGGGAGATCTATGGGGTGACGGGCGGCAACGGAGTCGCCTAAACCACCGTATCCCGGGCAATACTTAGTCCGGTCTCGCCGCACACCGATCTAACCGGAAGAAAATGGCCCGCCTCTCAGTCATGGGAGTGCGGGCCATTTTGGGTTCAGATTGGGGAGCGCTCTTCGTACTACTTGATCGCCTCGGCATCCTGTCGTCGATCGAGCTCCACCCGCTGCTCTTCAACGGCTGACAGGTCCTCGGACTCGGTGAGTTGAGGACGAACGCTGAGAAGCGCGCGGCGGAGGGAGCTCATGACGACATGATCTGCCGCGGCATAGAGGCTGATGTGGCCGACCGTCTCATGAAGGATCTCCCGGATACCTGGAGTTGGGACGATCAGCCGCAGCTTCCTGTCAGAGTCCTGCCTGTACCGATGGACGTGGGCGCGCCTCGTGAAGAGTTGCAGAGCCGCTGCAAGTTCATCGATGCCGTTGATCGCGGTGAACGGGTCGTTGATGCCAGGAGACAGGGCCCGAACAATCACATCGGTGAGCTGCTGAAACCGATAGCGGATGTCCTGCGCCGGGGTTCGCTCCCGATCTACGTAAAACGCATTGAGGACCTTCTTCGTCAACTCAGGGGTGAGAGTCGACGCTCCCCAGATCTCGCCAAGTTTAGAACCAGCCAGCAGGTGATCGCCCGGCATTACAAGCAGCTTCGCGATGAAGTCGTGCTTGCAGGCGGTCTCCATCAGGGCATCGAGGTCGATAGTCTGCAGATATCCGCTCCTCTCGACGGCGAAGACGATGCTGCCTCGCTGGCGTGCTGATTCCAGCGCGACGTGATGCTCCAGCGGTTCACCTGCCTCCGAGGGGTACAGCTTCGGGATGGAGTCTTCCAGATCCTCTGCGATGACGCGGATGATGTGTGAGGCCTGGATCGAAGAGGAGACGTGATGAATGAAGTAGATCAGCAGGACCAGGCTGGCGAGCGAAAGTGCGATGGCAACGGTGACTGAGATGGCCGGCACGAAGCCACCGGAGATGTCAGACCCCCGGATCGCTCGCACCACGAGCACGCTATAGATGAAGGTTGCGACGAACGTTCCGAGGAGGACCTGGGTGATCCGGTCTCGCATGAAATTACGCAGCACGCGCGAGCCGTATTGTTGCGAAGCGATCGAAAGAGCAACGGATGCGAGTGAAAACGTCACACTCGCGGCGGTGATCATCGAGCCGGCGATGGTGCTGAGGAGAGACCGGGCACCTTCCGGACCGCCGGAGTAAGCCCACTCCAGCGATGACTCTATCCCGGGGTCGATGCGCCGGTCCACGGAGAGGAGGAAGAGGGCGAGACCCGCCGCCGCTGCCAGCATTGCCATGGGCACAAACCAGAACCCAGTCTGAATATCATCAAGCCATCGATTTAGCGTTGCGCGCATCTCTTCCTGGGCCTCCCTCGGTTGATTACTACTTCAGAAACAATGCTTTGGAGTAATTCACCCGAACACTCCTTGTGATGCGTAGAACGCTCAGGCGCAGGAAAATTGTCGGGGCGCGGAGCCGGAGTTTGAAATTCAACCTCTATCCCCCGCGGGTTGGCAGCGGGGATCCCAGGGTTCCAAGAGCGGGAGGGCCACTTGATTCCCTCTTCATCGACTGCTTGATACGAGGCGAACGGGCATCGGACGCCCTTGATCCCGATAAATTTTGAGAGTAGCTCTACGGCCGGTCCGAACGTTCGCTAACTGTTCAAATAGCCGCGCTTCATCGCGATCGTAACGGCATGAGTTCGGTCGTTGGCCTGCAGTTTCAACAAGACGTTCCGCATGTGGCCCTTCACGGTATCCTCAGTGATCCCTAATCGATCCGCAATGACCTTATTGGCATTGCCACTTGCGACCAGGTGGAGAACTTCCAGTTCTCGGCCGGAGAGATGATCCGTCGCCAAGTGTGCGGCAATCTCGTTTGCAATAACGGCTGGGATGCATCGTTTGCCGGCATGGACGTCACGGATGGTTTTCGCAAGGTCGGTCCGCAGCATACCCTTTAGCAGGTACCCCATGGCACCAAGTTTGAGCGCTCGCGTGGCTTTGATGTCGCCTGAGTAAGTGGTGAGCACTACGATTCGAGCGCTCGGATCATGCTGCAGGATTGCTGCCATAGCCTCGATGCCGTCCATGTCAGGCATCAGCAGGTCCATCAAGGTCACGTGTGGTCTGTGCTGTTTGTATAACTCCAGAGCACGCGTTCCAGTTTCGGCCTGCGCAACGAGAGAGATATCCGGTTCCATTTGCAAAGCAAAGCAGATGCCGTCCCGCATAAGCGGGTGGTCGTCGACACACAGCACCGTAATCGGTCGGATCATCGAGGTAAACCCTTCTTGCCATCCCGCGGAGCCAGGGCGTCTCCGCGACCTCGGACAAGATAAGTCTTTCCCGAATAGTTTAGGGCATTTTGCGTCTCAGGACGAAGGAACGGTGAGACGGCGTCTGCCAGCGCGATCCTTTCCGATCTGCGGTCGTCCGTCGGATCGAAATCAGTGTTCGTACGTCGTTGCGGAAGCGCGTCGCCGCTCTCACCTTTGAAGTTGGCAAAGTCGCCAAGAGCGTAGACGCCTGGATGACCCGTAACACTCAGATCCGGATCGACATCCACCCGTCCACCGCGTCCAGGCTTAAGACCAAGGAACCCCGAAAGTGCGGATGCCTTGAGACCGCCTGCCCAGATCACCAATTCGCCAGACAGATGAGTGCCGTCTGCAAGGGTCACTCCGTCCTTCGACACTTCCCTGACCGAGACGCCGAGGAGCAGTTCCACTCCCCTCTGCTCCAACATTTCGGTCGTATACTCCTGAGAATGCTTACTGAATGGCACGAGTACTGTCCTGGCCATGTCGACAAGCGTCACGGTCGCTGCACCTAAATCGACATGCTTGAATACATGCGAGGGTGTTCGTTTGAGAACATCCCCCATTGCACCTGCGATCTCTACCCCGGTCGCTCCGCCACCGATCACGATGAATCGCAGTGGGGTCGTTCTCTTCGTTCCTTCCTTGTTCGCCCTCTCAAGAGCCTCAAGCAAGCGAGAGCGCAGACGCTCTGCGTCCAGGAGCGAATAAAGAGGCAATGCGTTCTCCTTAACTCCTGGAATGCCGAAGAAGTTTGGCTCCGCCCCCGCGGCAAGAACAAGGAAGTCACCTTCGAAGGTGTCGCCACCCGCGACATGGACGGTCTTTGTGTCCAGGTCGACGGACTCGACCTCCGCCATCAACACATCAACGTTGTCGTGCTCCGATAAGACAGAGCGAAGGTTGAAGGCGGCATTGTCAGGAGACAGCATGCCGGTCGCAACCTGATAGAGCAACGGTTGAAATTGCTGGTAATTATTCCGGTCCAGCAGGGTGATCCGAAGGTTGCGGTGGGCGGCTAATGTCTGTGCACAACTTAGACCTGCGAATCCGCCGCCGACGATTACCACGTGCTTGATGTCAGTTGAGATGACCATGCATGCTCCTCGCATTTCGGTAAGCATGCTGATTCTGCACCGTTCTCAGCTTTAAGCCACGACTCAGTAGGGGCACCCAGCAACCACACTTTAGTGGGTCAATCAATGAAGTCTGGATAAGCTAGGAAAGGCTGCATCGCTTAGCTGCTTTGCGACGCGACCAGGCTTCGGATTGATGGAGCGATCATGTGGGGTAAAGGAGCTTATTGCTAAGGCGGTGGTTCCAGGAAGGTAAAGTGACCGACCGTCGCCTACTTGACGAGGTTTCAGCGCACAACTCATGGCCGGTCCGGCCTCGCCGGCTCTACCGAGCCTGCGAAGACACTGACAAGTAGCGATGAACCTCTGCAATGACAGCAGAGCCCTCGCCTGCAGCTGAGGCCACCCTTTTTACGGACCCGGAGCGTACATCCCCAACCGCGAAGACTCCAGCACAACTCGTTTCGAAGTTAGTACGTGGTTCAGATAACTTATCCCCTGTGACGATGAATCCAGATTCATCCAGCGAGACGGTACCCCGAAGCCATTCGGTATTCGGATCAGCACCAATCATCACGAAGATGTTCCGTGCAATGCATCGTGTCTCTCGCTCCTGGCCGCTATGTTGAATCGTCACCACGCACTCTGGCTTCTCATTCTCAGTCGACGAGATTGAGGAGGACAGATGAAGCGTGATCCGGCTCGAGGAGAGGATGCGTTGAACGAGATAGTCAGACATTGTGTCAGCAAGACTGTCGCGGCGAACAATGAGATGTACATGATGAGCATGCTTGGTCAGGAAGAGGGCGGCCTGGCCCGCGGAGTTGCCACCACCGATTACGACTGCAGCCTCTCCTGTACAGCGCACCGCCTCAAGCGCGGTCGCCGCATAGTGAACGGCAATACCACTCGCCGTCTCCGTCCCCAAGCGCCTGTAGCGGGCCCCTGTGGCTACAACAATCGCCTTAGCTCCAATAAAAGAACCGCCTCCAAGGCGAACCTGATGACCTACTTCGTCCCTTGCCAGACTTATTGCCGCCTGGGTCAGAAGTAGTTCCGCACCGAAGCGTTGAGCCTGAATTTCAGCATTTGTCGCTAACTCTTGACCTGATATACCAGTTGGAAAGCCAAGATAGTTCTCGATTTTGGAGCTTGTTCCCGCCTGTCCGCCTACAGCGTGACACTCAATTACCACGGTCTTCAATCCTTCGGAGGCTGCATACACGGCGGCGGCGAGTCCGGCCGGGCCCGCACCAATTACTGCGAGATCGCAATCACGCGATACCATCGCCCCGCCCGCCAAGCCGAGCATGTCTGCCAGGAGATGATTCGAGGGATTGCGCAACAATCTCTGGTTTGAGATAAAGACGGCTGGCA
>CAZZZQ010000044.1:8942-11995 GCA_964658405.1 uncultured Sphingomonas sp. | reverse complement strand
CCTCCTTCCGCCCCCTTGGAGCGGATGCGAGGCTCGATCGCACCTCATTCGCGGGGTATAATTACGAACGATGCGGGAGTAGTTCAGTGGCAGAACGTCAGCTTCCCAAGCTGAGGCCCAAAAACATCAGAATATAAGCCAATTCGCTAGATTTTCGCATTTACTGTCCTCTATACTGTCCACATTTGGGCCCGAGGTGACAGGATGCCGAGCAACACCTACTCCGAACGCGTAAACATTCTTAAGTACGTGAAGGTCGCCGGAAAGTGGCGATTCGCTCCCGTGGCTAAAAGACCCAGTGGAACCATTCACTGGGATCATGTCCTTATCGACGGGATCGCCGAACATCACTCCGAAGGAAACTATTTCATCGAGTGGCGAGACCCTGGCCGCAAGCGGAAAAGCGTTGGAGCAATTCCCTCAGAGGTGATGGCGGAGGCCCAGCGGAAGCGGGCCTATCTCGACGCCAAAGCTGCCGGGGTCGAAGTCTTAACCGACCAAGCAACGAACCAAAAGAAACAGCGACTCGTGACGGATGCTGTCGCCCGTTATCTGCGGGACGTAAAGATGAACAAGTCCGAATCGACTCACAGGCACTACCGGCATACCCTCGATCTCTTCAAGCAATCGCTGACAAAGGGTTCGGTTGAAGAGATCGACCGAGACGACTTGATGGACTTTCAGGAGTTCTTGTACAAGCTCGATCTGGCCCCCAGAACTGTTAAGCACAAGACGACCATTGTCGCCTCATTCTTAAAGACCGTTGGGGTGGGGAGACTTCTCAACAAAGGTGATTGGCCGTCCTACACTGAGGAAGACCCAGAGAGCTATACCCAGGATGAGTTGACGGCATTTTTCGCCGCTTGCACCAATGACGAGTTTCTGCTCTTCCAATTCTTCTTGCAGTCCGGTTTCCGTGACATGGAGGTTCGCCATACCCATTGGACAGATATCGACTTCCACGGGGGTGTCGCCAGGGTGACGCCGAAAAGCGGGGATAAGCCACACGAACACAAGTTCGACCCGAAGAATAAGAAAACCCGTGAAGTGCCACTCCCTGACTTCTTGTTGGACCTGCTGAAAGCCGCCAAGGCAAAGTCGAAATCTAAGCTGTGCTTTCCATCGAAACCACATTGGAAAGCTCCAGAAGCAAGACCAGGCGGGAAACCTTCAGATGAGTTCTTGGAATATTGCAAAGCAATCGCACTGAAGGCCGGCTTGAATTGCGGAGACTGCGAGAATGCAGCCGGAGAGATTTGCGCCGTTGCGCCCTGCTGCGAAAACTTCTACCTGCACAAGTTTCGCGCGACTTTCGCAACCATGACCTTGCAGAGCGGAGTTGACATCCTTACCGTTTCCAAATGGCTCGGACACAAGAGCGTCAAAACCACTATGCGATATTTGACAGCTGCTCGCGGTGAGGACGCACGGAAGAAGGTGAACGCCGGATTGCTGGCGTCAGCATTCGCGCCTCCAGCCAAATCGCCACAGCGGGCGGATCGAAGCGCACGGACGCGCCAATTTTGAAATGTGGGATCTGGTTGGACGCCGCGAGCTTATAAATTTCGCGCTCGCTGATGCTCAGAATTCCGGCCATTTCCTTGACCGTAATTGCAGTTCGCTTTGCTCGAAGTTCTTCCAGCATCGACACTCCTCGACAAACTTCCACATTGGACAAAACGACTTCCCTAGGGGCAAGCCAGTCCAGAATGATGCGATTCAGCCCTCGTGTCCAATTCATTTTGGGAATACCGCCATCGTTGGGAGAGATGACTAAAGGTTGACGACTTATGTCCCCTTTGTGGAAAATCGTTAACGCAGTATTGACAGCTTGTCCGATTTGTCTCTCAGTTTCGCCTCGCACCTAAATGAGCATCGAGGAGGGCCCCATGAGTGATTACGATCAGCTTGAGTTTCGCCATCTGAAGTACATCCAGGCAATCGCGGAGACGCGGTCGTTCAGCGCGGCAGCAACGGTCGCCAACACCACCCAATCGAACATAAGCACTCAAATAGCCCATCTCGAAGGCCTGTTCGACATCGAGATATTTACTCGGCATCGCGATGGCGCGATGCCTACTCCCTACGGTGAAGTGCTGGTCGCCTGCGCGCGAGACCTGCTTCAGGTTCGTCAAGATGTCATCGACATGTTGAGGGCCCTGCGTACCGGCGAAATCACGCCGCTCAAGCTCGGCTACTCGTCTCTCGTTGGGAAAGAGACCCTTCATACGCTGATTGAAACTACGCACAATCTCTTCCCGCACTGCGAGATATTTTCAGAGGGAGATGAGATTCAAAACCTTGAGCAGAGAGTCGGTTCCGATGAGCTCGACGGCGCTCTAGTCACGCTTCCGATAGAGCACAATTCCGACCTGACGACGTGCATCGTCGCGCGAGAAAGGCTCCTCGTTTGCATGCGAGCGGACGATCCCTTGGCGGAGCATGAAGCAATCCCTACTCATCTTTTAAACAACCGCGTCAGCATCTTTCAATTTCCAATGGTTCATCGTCCCGCGTACCGGAGGATGCTGGAGTTGTTGAGCGCTGTAGGCATCACTCCCAAAGACAATAAGCCAACGACCAATGTTGAGCACATTCAATGGATGGTTCAGCAAGGCCAATGTCTAGCGTTCTTCAGAAGCGGAACCCGCCTGTTGCCCGGTCTAATTTTGAGGCCCATTCACGGTGCGGATTGGACGATGGACACGGCGCTAGTCCTGAAGCCTTCATCGCAACATCCCGCTCTCGCGTTGCTCCTTCGCGAACTGCGAAAGAGAGCGCGGGAAATCGGCTCTCTCTGGGCACCAAAGCAACCTCAATCCGCAGACGCTGCCACCAAGCGGAAAGGACCGAAGTCCGTGCGCGCTAAAGGCACTGGTGTCCTGCCGCTGTTTGAAGCGAGTTGAGGACCGACACGGACTGCCATCTCCGACAGAGATGGCAGTATCAAAAAGAAGAATTGGACGACGAGATAACTCCGGCCTAAGGTCTCGGCATACCCGACTGATTCCAGTCGAAGGAGGTGCCAATGTCCAGCCGTATTCGTGTCCGCA
>CAZZZQ010000044.1:0-8932 GCA_964658405.1 uncultured Sphingomonas sp. | reverse complement strand
GCTCCATGGGTGGTCTGTTGCTTCTGGTAATCCTTGTCCCTCTCACCGCACATGCCCAGTCCGGATCGCCCTTCGATACCGGGTTCTCCAATATGCAGACCCTCTTCACGGGAACCGTGGCTAAGGTCGCCTCACTGATCGCAATCGTGATCGGTGGCTACCAATTCGCACACGGTGAGCCCGGCGCGAAGAAGGCACTCGCTGGCGTCGCCGCTGGCACGGGGATCGCTGTCATGGCGACCAACGTTCTGTCGTGGCTCTGGGGTTCCTAAGTTCAAACTCTCCCAGCCTGCATTCAACCATTCACGCCACTACGAATTGAGGGGCTTATGTCAGACCAATCCCGAAACACACGACGCCGCAATCGGGTGTTCAAGAGCCTGCACAAGCCCCTCACATACCTCGGGGTCGAACGCACCTTGTTTTTCTTCGTCTGCGTCTCCGCAGTCGGCGCGTTCAATCTCTTCAACTCTCTCCTTGCGGGTCTCGGGGTTTTTATCGGAGGCTTCGCCTTCGGCCACTGGGTTACAAACACCGACCCGGCCTACCTGCGAATCCTCGCAAAGTCCGAGAAGTTCAAGACACGCTACGACGCTGCCAAGCAGCGTGTACCGATGGTGGAGGTGCGCTGATGTTCAACATAGGCAAAGCAATCAAGCCGTGGCGAGAGACAGCCGAACTAAACGACCACATCAGCCTTTATGGATTCTGGAATGAAAGTGTGTTCGTCACCAAGGCCGGTGACGTTGGAATGGTGCTGAAGGTCGAGGGTGTCGATTACGAGAGCCTGGATCAGTCCGAACAGGAATATGCCGTCAAACGCCTGGAAGCAGCGATGAAGGCATTTGGGCCTGGCATCCGCATCTATCAATACCTCTTCAAGACCAACCGCCCGGATATCCCTTTCGCCCACTATGACGATGCTGTTGTGGATGCAGCGATCGACCAGCGAAGGACATTCTTCGACGGCAAGCGTGACCAACTGTTTCAGGTAGAGATTTTCTACGTCGTTCTCTTCGAAGGCCAGAGGGCGAAGCGTGGCATTGGGGCCGGACTCGCGATGCTGTTCCGCGATCCCGCAGCCGGTGTCGCAGAACTGAAAAGTCAGTTCAGCAGCGGAAGCATGAAGACCTTGATGCGTTCGCAGGTTGTGTCTTCCGTCGCTCGGCTCGAACAGCGTGTTCAAGTTTTCGTTCGGCAGCTCCAAGACTTCGTCCAGATCGCTGCCCTCGGACAGCAGGACCAATTCACATTCTTCCGTCGCCTGCTCAACTTCGATGACTGGCGCATCGCGGGCGCACCGCAAAGCAGCCAGTTTCTCGACTATCAGGTCGTCAACTCTTCTATCGATGCGGAACGGGATCATCTGCGAGTCGGCGATCACTTCGTGCGCCTGCTCACGATGAAAGAAGCTATCACGGAGACGAAGCCGTTGGTGCTCGACGCCCTGCTCAAGATTCCAGCCAGCTTCATCGTCTGCACCGAATGGGCTCCCTTGTCTGCCGACAAGGCTCGCAAAGAAGTGACGAAGAGGCGTCGCCACTTCAATGTCTCCAAAACGGGCTTTGTGTCTCAAATGGGCAACGACGCGACGCAGACAAATCCCCGCGATGTTCTGGTGGACGAATCGAAGCAGGCTGACATCGAGAACCTTGGAGATTGCCTTCGCGTGCTGGGCGAGGGACAGTCGCTAGGCGACTTCTCCCTCACTATCCTGCTCTACGGAAAGACGCAGCAGGAACTTGACGGGCTTGCGGGCGAGTTCGCCGGCATCTTCACCACGGCTGACGGCAATCTCTACGCCGAGACATACAACCAGCTCAATGCTTACTTTGCCATCGTGCCGGGCAACTACGCCTTGAACATGCGCCGCATGTACTTGCTCAACAGCAATTACGCGGACCTGTCTTTCCTGTTCTCGATTCTCCCGGGAGAGAAGCATAATGCCCACCTTGGGGCTGAGTACCTGGCTGTCATGGAGACCGACAACAATACGCCTTACTTCCTGAACCTCCATAACGGAGAGGTCGCACACTCCCTCGTCCTCGGCATGACCGGCTCCGGCAAGTCGTACTTCGCCAACTTCCTCCTGCAGAACGCGCAGAAGTATCAGCCTCAGACATACATCTTCGACATCGGTGGCAGCTTCCAGTCGTTGACGACGATTTTCGGCGGTAGCTACTTGAATGTAGGGCGTGAGTCTCGGGATTTCACGATCAACCCTTTCTCTCTACAGCCGACGAAGGAGAACCTCCAGTTTCTCTTCAGCCTGTTTCGTGTACTGATCGAGGGCTCAGAAGGCCGCTATCGCCTCGACTTCAAGGAAGAGCGGAAGTTGTGGGACGCAATCGAACGCACGTACGTGTTGGAGCCCGAACAGCGGACGGTCTCAAACTTCGCCAACATAGTTGGCGAGTTGAAGGAGCGGTTGCATCGCTGGACAGCGAAGGGCCAGTACGGCTTCGTCTTTGACAACGTCGAAGACACCCTCACCTTCAATCAGTTCCAGACCTTCAACTTTGGTGGTTGGGGAGATGCGCCGGAAGTCTTGGAGCCGCTGCTCTTCTACATCCTCCATCGGGCTTCGAACGAGATCGCAAACCCCGAGAAGCTCGCGACCTTCAAGATCTTCCTGCTTGATGAGGCTTGGCTTTTCGTCAAGAACGAAACCATTCGCAACTACATCGTTCAGGCGCAGAAGACTTGGCGGAAGCACAACGCTGCGATGGTGCTGGCTACCCAGTCCCTCAAGGAGTTGGAAGAGTCCGGGATGCTTCAGATTGTGTCGGAAAGCTGCCCTACGAAGATCTTCCTTGCCAACCCAGAGATGAACCGGGACTTGTACCGAGAAGCCTTCCACCTAAACGACACCGAGCTTGAGCTGATCGCCGGACTCGTGCCGCCCGGACAGATGCTTGTCCGCAAGGCCCAGAGCTCCAAGAAAGTTCACCTAAACGTCGATTCAGTCAGCCATTGGACGGCGACCAACAACGCCCGCGACAACCTTGTGAAGCGCGATTACTTCGCTCGCTTCGGCATTGCCGAAGGCTTGCGTCAACTTGCCAAAGACCATCCGTTCCGGCCGCGTTCGCTGGCCGTCACCTCAACCTCAACCCGGTAGTCAAGGAGTGTCCTATGAAGCGCGTCCTCATTTCTTTCGTCCTCGCTCTCACAGCCAGTGTCTCCGTGTTTGCGCAGGAGAACACAGGAGCCCGTAGGGTCTCCTACCACTCCCAGGACATCATTCCTATCCGGGCCAAGATGAAGTACAGCACCCTGATCGAGGTGCCTTCCAGCGAGAAGATCATTCTCGCCGCCACGGGCGACAAAGAATTCTGGGCCGTGGATGTGGTGAATAACGATTGCTTCATCCATCCTGCAAAGGCTGGCATCAGCACCGACCTTCACCTGAAGACGGATAAAGGCAACGACTACACCTTCACACTCCAGGACATCTCCGGCTCAACTGCTCTCCCAGACTTGAAAGTTCTGGTAGAGCCAGCCGATCACTCTTCGCTCGTCGCTTCGAGTGGCCCGGCAGAGTTCGTCCCGGCTGCGCAGCTTGAGCAGTCGAAGGCTCAGTATGCCGCTCTGCAGTCGCACGTCACGCAAGCCGTGGATGAGTTCAAGAGCGACTACCAAACCAAGCTGCGGTTCGATTACAAGTTCAACGCGATGAAAGCGCCGTTCGATATCGAGTCGATCTATCACGACGACAAGTTCACTTACATAACCACGAAGGCCTCCGAGAAGTTTGCTGTCTACGACATGAAAGACGGCAAGCCGAATCTCGTCAGCTATGACCTTCGCAACGGGACATACGTGATTCCGATCGTGATGGACAACGGCTACGTGCAGCTCGGCAAGAAGAAGATGAGCTTCACTCGCAAAAGCTAACGATTCATCAACTACCCGCAGGAAGGAGTGAGCCATGTCTGAGCCAGTTACGTCGCAACCGTCTCTTCAGTCCAAGGTGTTCGATCCGAAGGGCGTGTTTCGAAAGAACACGAAACCGCTTCTCTATCTTGGGGCAGCCGCCCTCGTCATCATGGCAGCAATCTTCAGCTCCTACGGTAAGAAGACCACTGCCTCCGCAGCGTCAAAGAATGCTGCGCCGCAGCCCCTCGTGCAGGACAACACGGAGAACAACGTTCAAGACCTGAAAGACCAGGTAGATGCCGCACGGCAGAAGCAGGCGCAAGAGGCCGCAGCGCAAGCCGCGCTTGACCCCACGCTGGCTAACGCCACTGCCGCCCAAAGGACAGTTGCAGCAGGTTACGGCGCAAACGGCCAAGGCTCCTCTTGCGCGCCCGGTCAGCCATGCCCCTATGCGTCCCAAGGCGGCGGTCAGCCGTCGCCAGCACAGCAAGAAAGATTGCTGCTCGCAGCCAAGGAGAGCGATAAGGCATTTGACGGAAGATTCTCTTCCAACCTCGCCTACGTCCAACCTGCTACGCAGGAAACTGTGCGGTCGCAGGTTCCTGTCCCTCCAGCAGCAAATCCTCAAGTGGGAGCCGAAGTTGCGGTTTCCGCGAGGGCTGCAGGTTCGGAGGGTGCCACACCCAAGCGAGCACCCGAAGTGAATATCGACTCAGCTTCTGGGCAGCCCTACGTGATCTATGAAGGCACCACGGTAGACACTGTCCTCATGAACAGGCTTGATGGGGACGCGGCGGGGCCAGTGAAGGTACTGGTGTCGAATCCCATTTATTCGCACGACCACCAGCACGTTCTTATCCCTGAAGGAGCCATCGCGCTTGGTGAGGCAAAAAAGATTGGTTCAAGCGGATTCGGCCAACAACGACGCATGGCCGTTGTCTTCCACCGCCTGATCATGCCGGATGGGTATTCCGTCGACCTTGACCAGTTCCACGGTCTGGATCAAATTGGAGAAGAGGGTCTGAAAGACAAGGTCAATAATCATTACCTTCAGATCTTCGGTGCGTCCATTGCGCTCGGCGTGATCGCCGGAGCTTCGGAGATCACGGAAGGGGGAGCTGTTCTTACATCCTCCGGTCCGGCGGTCTTTGCCAGCGGAGCCTCCGGTTCCGTTTCCCAGTCTGCAACGACGATCCTAGATCGCTTTATGCAGATTCCCCCGACCATCACGATCCGCGAGGGGCATCGCGTGAAGCTCTACATCACCCAGGACATGCTTTTGCCTGCGGTGGAGAACCACACGATTCCGCAGTCGTTTTGAGGTGCCTATGAAAAGAATTAGCCTATCGGTCGCTCTCTTGGCCTTGGTCGCTTTCAGCGGTTGTGACAACAAACAGGCGAAAGTAGATTCGCTCAAGGCTCAGTTGGAGCCATTGCAGAAACGCTATCAGGCCGACTGCATAGATTCCGTTATGGGAATGCAAGGGGCGGACTCCGCTCTCAAAGGAGCCCCGGCCAAAGCTCCGTCGCCCCAAGATGAGGCGGCCCATAACCAGAAGTGTGCTCAAGAACTCAGCCAGATAAAGGCGCTTGAGCAGCAGATGCAAGCCGTCCAGAAGTAATCCAAACCAAACGCTTCACCAACCACTCAGCCTAAGGAGGCCGAGCAATGAGAACTCGTTTTCTTAAAATCGGAGTCCTTGTTCTGGCGCTGTCGCCGCTACTCGCCAAAGCGCAATTCGGAAGCGGTATCGTGTACGACCCAACCCAGGCCGCACATGCCCTCCAGCAAATCGAGCAAGGCCAGAACATCTTCACGAACTCGGTGAAGTTGGCTGACAACGCGATTGCGACCTACAACGTGGTCCATCAGATGTTGATGGCTCCGAACAGCCTGTATCAGCCGTATCTCTCTCCGTGGTCCTATTGGGCGAAGCTCAACCAAGCCGCCAATACCTACGGCAATTCCCAGCCTTGGATGAATTCAGCGAACACTGGTTCGAACGCTCAACTGGCATACCAGCAGGCGTCCGTTCCCCGTACCGGACAGATGACCGGTTACGGATCGCTGAGCCTGTCCGGGCAGCAACAGGTGGCTGCGCAGGGCGCAACTGTTGACCTTAACGACTCGGTCAGCGCTAGCAATCTGCAAACACTCGGAACGATCCGCGCGAACGCACAACAGCGGCAAGCGGCAATCACGGCTTTGCAGTCGCAAACGCAGTCGAGTGATCCGTCGCAGCACACGGAGTTGGCGACTCTTCAGCGCATCAATCAAGCGCTGATTCTTCAGCTCCAACAACAGCAAGAAGCTAACCAAATTGCCCAGTCTTATGCCCTGCAACAGATCGTCGCCCAGAAACAGCAACAAGATGGGCTCAAGGCGACCTTCCAGCAGGCTAACCAATACCAAACCGGATACTCGGCAGCCGCTCCCTCCTACGCGGGAGCCGCCGCCGCCATGCGGTACTAACCCGATAGCGAGAGAGGGACATCATGGATCTCCTAAGTTGGATTACCCAGGCTTGCACAAACTTGACCAACACGATCAGCCCTTCGGTCGATTCGATGGGAGTCCATATTTGCATCTCTCTCGCTACGATCATGCTGGTTTGGTTCGGAGTGCAGGAAGCGTTAGCCTCCGCGAATGGCGGCTCCGGCTTTAATATCGGCAAGTTCTTGAGCTTCTTCATGCTCATCACTTTCGCCTACGTCTTAGTCAAGTTTTACGACTCCAGCATTCCAGGAATAGGGTACTCGCTGAAAGGATTTATCAACGGTGGTGCGCAGTACCTTGTCACCCAGATTGGAACCGACAGCGCCGCGAACATTACCTCGACCTTGAAACAGGCTGAGTCCGTCGAAGGTCCGGGCATGATGTCGGCAGCAATGAACCCATATAACGCGATCATCTTCGCGTTGATTCAAGTCCTAATCTCAACTCTTTCCGCTCTCGTAAGCGTCATCATCGCCTACGGCGCTGTTGCCAGCACGATCACAGGAATCCTGGGTCCAATCTTCATTCCATTTCTCGTCTTCGAAAAGCTAGAGTTCATGTTTTGGGGATGGCTCCGAGCGTTCCTCGGCTTCTCCTTCTACAAGGTTGTTGCCGCCGCCGCTTTGAGTGTGATGTCGCAACTCTTGACTCACTACTACGTCCTCATGAGTGGTTTCACCGATCCAGGAACGATGGTGAAGCAGTTACCCATGCTCATTCTGTTGGTTCTAGTGTGTGGATTCATTTTGCTGAAAGTACCGGCAATGACCGCCTCGATATTCTCCGGTAGCACTGGCGGACACGACGCCGGCACCGGCATACTCACCAGTCTCGCAACCACCGCAATGATGGGCTAAGGAGGGATCATGTCCAGCACAACGATGTCGCCGTCTTCCGAACTCACACGGGCCGCCGAACGCTACCTCGAATCGAACGCGGAGCCGTTGGTCCTCAACACCTACCTGAAGATCACGATTCTCTGCCTAGTGGTGGTCTGTATGGCGCTGGCCGCCGCCGTCTTCAAGAGCCAGAAGGCTCTTGCGTCTTCGAAGCCGATGATCGTCCGAATCAACGACGTTGGACATGCGGAAGCGGTGGACTATCGGAACTTTGCCTACCGGCCCCAGGAGGCCGAGAACAAGTATTACTTGACGCGTTGGGCGGAGCTTTACTTCAGCCGGAATCGCTACACGATTGAGCGTGATCAAACCAGCGCCCTTTACTTTCTGAATAGCGATGTTCAGCGAGCCGTGATCGAGCAGGAACGCAAGGACAACATCATCGTGAACTACCGGGGGGATAGCACACTCCCGTATGTGGATGTCGAAGTAAAGAACGTCGTCCTAGACGACCTTCGACAGTCGCCGTATTCGGCGAGGATCGAGTTCGAGAAGGTGTACACGAACCCAGCGGATCACACTGAGCTCAAGCGGGAGCGATGGACGGCCAGCGTCACCTATGTCTTCCGCGACTTGGTGAAGAATAACGAACTCGCCGTTGATCCTCTCGGACTGACCATCGTCCGCTTCCGCGCCGACCAGGCATTCAGCTAGAAACCGAACCCAAATCTGAGGTCACACCATGCCGTTCCATGCTGCCAATCCGGCTGCAAAGCCCAACTCGTCTCCAAACGCGCCCAAGCGAGCGGCAACGAGCTTCCAGGCGCAAGCATTGGAGTGCTCAATGCCAACCCACCGGAGACTTGATGGGCGGGGTGAAAGGGCTGCGAATGGCACAAACCTTTGCCGCCGAGGAGAGATGGCTAAACGTAGTCCACATCGCACTCTGCCGTCCCGTTTCCCGTCCTCTTCTCGGGATCACGCTTCGGGGCCAATCCGGCGCCCTGCGGCTCGGCGCTCTTCTGCTTCGACTGCGTCGCCCTTCGGGTTACGGTTTCCGTCTACGACGGACCCTCCGTAAATGCAGAGCTTGGCACTTGGGAGCCGGGCCCACTCGCTCGCTTCGCTATGTGTGACCCGAGCAGGATACGGGAAATCAACGATACGGAGATCACCACCATGTACAAGAACAACGTTCAGCTCATCGGCTTCCTCGGCAACGACGCAGAGGTTCGCACCAACGACAACCGCAGCCTTACTCGTTTCTCCCTCGCAACCAAGTCCTCCTACAAGAAGGATGGCAAGTGGATTGAGCACACCGAATGGCACAAATGCGTCGTCTTCGGGAAGCTCGGAGAGTTCGCCGGATCGCTCAAGAAAGGCGCTCACATCCTCGTAGAGGGCGAGATCCGCAGCCGGGAGTACGACAGCACAAAGACCGGCCAGAAAGAGTCCGTGACCGAGATTCGGGTGGACTCGATTCTCAAGCTGGATCGGGCTGCCAAGGCCAGCGCGGAAGACAACGAGACCGGGGATGTCGCGGAGGACGTCCCTGCCGAGGAAGTGGCCGCTTAGGCCGCTTCCTCACCACAACCCGGAGGGCCGGCTGACGCCGGCCTTCCATCACTGCTGAGGCACCCCTTATGAGCTTCGAACTGATCCTTCCATTCCTTCGCCCGATAGAGCCGCTACTGCTAGACGAGAGCGTCAGCGAGAT
>CAZZZQ010000043.1:0-12128 GCA_964658405.1 uncultured Sphingomonas sp. | reverse complement strand
CTTGAAGAAGGTGAAGAGGCATACGCCGAAGACGATGAGGATGAAGCCGTAAAACCAGTCGCCGATCGAGGACTGGGCGAAGGCGTGCACGGAACTGACGATGCCGGAGCGGGTCAGCAGCGTTCCGAGGATGGTCAGCATGAAGGTCGAGAAGATGAGCCAGACATTCCAGCTCTTCATCATCCCGCGCTTCTCCTGCATCATGACGGAGTGGAGGAAGGCGGTTCCGGTCAGCCACGGCATGAGGGAGGCGTTTTCGACCGGGTCCCAGCCCCAGTAGCCGCCCCAGCCCAGGACCGAATAGGCCCAGTGAGCGCCGAGGAAGATGCCGCAGGTCAGGAAGAGCCAGGTGACCATGGTCCAGCGGCGGGTGATGTGGATCCACTTTTCGCCGGGGTAGCGCATCATCAGCGCGCCGAGGGCGAAGGCGAAGGGGACCGAGAAGCCGACGTAGCCGAGGTAGAGCATCGGGGGATGGATGACCATCTCGGGGTATTGCAGGAGCGGATTGAGGCCGAAGCCGTCGAGTGCCTTGGGGCCGGGCTGGATCGCGAACGGAGGTGCGGCAAAGTTGAGGAGCAGGAGGAAAAAGACCTGGACGGCCGAAAGGATCGTCGAAGCGTAGGCCGAGAGGCGGACGTCGACGCGGTGGCGGGCGCGGAGAACAAAGCCGTAGGCGCTCAGCAGCCATGCCCAGAGCAGTAGTGAGCCCTCCTGCCCGGACCACAGGGCGGAGAACTTATAGGCCGATGGGAGCGCACGGTTGGTGTGGTGCAGGATGTACGAGACCGAGTAATCGTTGGTGAAGGCAGCCCACACCAAAGCGATTGCGGCGCAGGTCATCGCAAGGAAGCTGCTCATCCCGGCGCGGCGTGCGGTCTCCCCGAGACGTCCGGAGGTGTCGTTATTGGCCGAGGCGGAGGGGCGCCAGAGCGAGTACGCCCCGGCGAGCAGGGTGTATGCGGACAGCGTAAGAGCCAGCAGAAGAGAGAAGCTGCCGAACTCCGGCATGGGATGAAGTTGCATAGGCGCTGCTTTATTCTCGCAGGCGTGGCAGACAACGGCAATGTACCACCGTTTACCGCACGAACGGAAGAGCGCTACTTTTCAGAGGAGGCGTGGTTCAGAAGGTGATGGACGCTGGCCAGGAGTTCGTCGGGCAGGAGCGGCTTCAGCTTGAAGAGGACGTTCAGGTCTTCGTACTCTTCTTCGACCTCGTCCATGCCGCTGATGACCATGACAGGAATCTGCGGGTGCAGTCCCCGGAGTTCGCGAACAAACTCTGAGCCAGTCATGCCGGGCATGAAGTGGTCTGTAATGACCAGACAAATCTCTTCCTGGAAGTCGTTCTGCTTGAACTGCTCGAGAGCCCGCTGTGGGTTCAAAGCTGCGATTACAAAGTATCCCGCTCGCTTGAGAATCGTCTGCCTGGTAGCCGCTTGTATGGCGTTGTCGTCAATGAGAAGAAGTGCAGGGGTCATCGGTTTCCAGTAGCTAGTGTGCGGTCAGGCAGAAAGAGGATAAAGGATCAAAGGGTTACAGGCGTTTGATTCGATGTAAGGTCTTAGTATTTCCACCGATACGTCGTAAGATGCAGAAAGTTGTCATTGCGTTTATCACCTGAAGATGATTTATCCGTCAGACCTGGGGATTGTCATCTCTATGCCTAAGGTTTTTTGGGCGCGGAGCTGCTCGGAATTCACCGATTGCACCATTCGAATCATGCTTTTAGCCCTGCTATAGGGCGAGTAAGGGGACTGTGAATCTATCCATAATTGACTGGCTGATTATGCTGGTCTACTTCTCATTTGTGCTTGGAATTGGCTTCGCATTGAAGCGTTACATGCGGACCAGCAACGACTTCTTCCTTGCCGGACGATCGATCCCGGCCTGGGTTTGCGGACTCGCCTTCATCTCGGCGAACCTCGGCGCCCAGGAGGTGATCGGAATGGGAGCCTCCGGGGCGAAGTACGGCATCATCACAAGCCAGTTCTACTGGATCGGCGCCATCCCGGCCATGGTCTTCGTCGGGATCTTCATGATGCCGTTTTACTACGGGTCAAAGGCGCGATCGGTGCCGGAGTTCCTGCGGATGCGCTTCGATGAGAAGACGCGCGCGCTGAACGCCTTTTCGTTTGCGATTATGACGGTCCTGAGCTCGGGCATCTCGATGTATGCGATGGCTCTGCTGATCCAGACGCTCGGGCTCTTCCACGGCATTATTCCCGATCAGTACATCTTTCACGTATCGATCCTGCTCTCCGGGCTGATCGTTCTCGGATATATCTTCCTTGGCGGCCTTACCAGCGCGATCTACAACGAGGTGCTGCAGTTCTTCCTGATCGTTGCGGGCTTTGCGCCGCTGGTCTGGATCGGGCTGCGCAACGTTGGCGGCTGGCAGGGAATCAAGCAGACGCTGCCGGCGACCATGACTCACTCCTGGCGCGGCCTCGCGCATGCTTCGACGAATACGCTGGGCGTCGAGTGGGTCGGGCTGTCGATGGGGCTTGGGTTCGTTCTAAGCTTCGGATACTGGTGCACGGACTTCCTCGTTATTCAGCGCGCGATGGCGGCTGACTCCGAGGTCTCAGCACGGCGGGTTCCGCTGATCGCTGCGATCCCGAAGATGTTCTTTCCCTTCCTCGTCATCCTCCCGGGGCTGATCGCCGTCTCAGTCACATCGCACATGGGCGCGCCAACCGCTGCGATGACGCAAAGCGCCAGTGGTCACGCGCTTCCGCTCGATGAAGCGCATCCGCACGGAATCATCCCGGTCAAGACTGATCCGCTGAGCGGCAAGGCCGTCGTCGACAGCAACGGCAACCCCGTCTATAACTACGACCTCGCGATCCCGGTCATGCTGCTCCACTTCTTCCCGACCGGCATCCTCGGGCTTGGCCTGACCGCCTTGCTCGCAAGCTTCATGTCGGGAATGGCGGGTAACGTGACTGCCTTCAACACCGTCTGGACCTACGACATCTACCAGGCCTACATCAACAAAAAGGGGACCGACGAGCACTATCTATGGATGGGAAGGATGGCGACGGTGGGGGGAGTTGCGCTTTCGATTGGCGCGGCCTACATGGTCACCAACTTCAACAACATCATGGACGCGCTGCAGTTGGTCTTCTCGATCGTCAATGCGCCGCTGTTTGCGACGTTCCTGTTGGGCATGTTCTGGAAGAAGACAACCGGGCACGGGGCCTTTGCGGGCTTGATTGCGGGAACCTCCGCCGCACTGATTCATCATGGTCTGACGATTCCGGCTGACACGCTGCGCGGCATCCATGGTGGTTGGATCACGGTCATTCATCACTACCCGAGCGACATGGCGCAGAACTTCTGGACGGCGATCTTTGCCTTCTCGATCAACCTGCTGGTGACGATCATCGTCAGCCTCTTCACGGAGCCGGCACCGGAATCGCAGCTTGTCGGACTTGTCTACTCGCTGACTCCGAAGCCCGTCGAGACGCACCTTGCCTGGTATCAGAAGCCTGCGACGCTAGCGTTCGCTGTGCTGATCCTGCTCGTGGTCCTCAACCTGGTCTTCGCGTAACGGTACTGAACGAGAAAGGATCACCATGGGACTCGATATCCGTATTCCGCTTGGCCTGATCTTCCTGATCATCGGAGGCATCATGAGTGCGTACGGCTTCTTCACGCGCAACAGTGCCGTGTATGACAAGTCGATGGGCATCAATTTGAACCTGACCTGGGGGATCATGATGTTTGTCTTCGGACTCATCATGTATCTCGTGGGTCGTCGCCAGAAGTGGCAGGACGATCCCGTCTCACCGCGTCCGTGGGAGAGATAGACACACACGTGAGCGCTTGAAAGATGTTCAATTTGGATCACTTCATCGAGGGTGCAGACCGGTGGATTGAGCCGCGTTTATCACCTACATCCCGATCCCTTGCGATAATGGAGAGATGAAGCGACGCGTCATCGAGCAGTACGAGTTTGTCCGGAAGATCGGTGCTGGCGGCAGCGGCGTTGTGTTTTTAGCGAATGACACCTTGCTCCAGCGCCCGGTTGTCCTGAAGCTGCTGAAGCGCGGCAACTTTACGCCGGAGCAGATGAGGACGACGCAGCTCCGCGAGGCACGGCTTGCATCGGCCATCGATCATCCGAATGTCTGCGCAATCTACGACGTGGGCGAGGCCCGGGCCGACGGTGAAGACGAAGCTTACATCGTCATGCAGTACATCCCGGGCAAGTCGCTGGATAAGCTGATCGCAGCCGGTCCGGCTAGTCTTCAGCTTGTGCTCTCCTGCGGGATTCAGATCTCGGACGGACTCTCCGCCGCGCATAGCCTGGGCATCTTCCATCGGGACTTGAAGCCGGCCAACGTCATGCTGACCGACGGTGGCCTGATCAAGATTCTCGACTTCGGCCTGGCGCGGCGGCTCAACCCTGACCAGACCGACTTCGATCCGTCCGGCCCGACGAACAAGCGGATACCCGGCCCCGGCGCGACCTATACCGCCCGCGGCGGAACGATTGCATATATGGCACCGGAGCAGTTCGTCACCGGGCAGTCCAGTGTGCAGTCGGATATCTTCGCACTTGGCCTGATTCTGTATGAGCTGGCCACGGGGCGCCATCCCTTCCATCGGCCCGATGCGCAGGAATTCCAGAGCATCCGCGCCATTCAGTTCGCCGATCCGCCGTCTCTGCGTGAGATCGCCCCGCAACTGCCGGTGGAGTTTGAGAGCCTGGTCTTTCGCTGCCTTGAGAAGCAGCCCTCGGAGCGGTTTGCCTCCGCTGCGGATGTGCGCGAAGGTCTGCGCACCATCATGCACAACAAGCAACTCGACTCGATCTCCATGCCTGGCGACAATGGCGGCGGCATCATGTCGTCGCAGCGTCGACTGCCGCTCGATACGCCGGAGGAGGAGAAGCGGACCACCGGCATTCTCTCCATGCTGGCCGAGCGGTTTCGCGAGAGCGGCAACACGAACGTCGGGAAGCCGAACAGCATCGTTGTGCTGCCCTTTATCAACTTCGGCAACGTCGCCAGCTCTGTCGATCCGACGCCGCTCTACGGCTACGCGCTGGCGGATGCGATCGCGGCACGACTGGCTCGTATGCCGACGCTCGTGGTGCGGCCGTCGAGCTCGTTGATGGCGGTGCCGACGCAGCAGCTTGATCCGCTGTCGATTGGGAAACGGCTGCTGGTGCAGTTCGTCCTGGCGGGGAACTTCCTTCGGTCGGACAAAGGCTTTGATCTCAACTGGCAGCTCCTCGACGTACCGACGCAGAGTGTCCGCGCGGGTGGGTCGATCAACGTGGCATCCTTCGACCTGATCTCCGTGCAGACTGAGATCTGTAACGAGGTCTTCAGCACGCTGCAGGGTTTTGGGGGTCTCCATGGAGGCGCCGAGTCGTCGCGCGGCGGATCGTTGACCCAGGATCTTTCCGAGGACTACCTGCAGGCCCGCGCAGTTCTTTCGTCGTTCATGTCGCGAGCTGGTAGCCGCGACGACCTTGATCGTGCTCGCGAGCTTTTTGAGCGGGTGACGAAGCAGGATGAGAACTACGCCGCCGGCTGGTCCGGGCTTGGCATCACGCATCTGCAGTATGCGCGGCACGGTCTGGGTGGGCAGATGCATGTGCTCGAGGCGCGGCGAGCCTTTGACAAGGCGCTCGCGCTTGATCCCGGCTCGGTGGAATCAAACCTCTACCGTGTCTATATGCTGCTCTCGCGCGGAGAGAAGGAGTCGGCGCGCCACGGGATCGAGCACCTGCTGCAGACGGCCGGGAACGACTGGAACGTGCACCTGGTCGCCGGGCAGACGCTGCGCATCGACGGCATGTACGAGGAGGCGCTCGACCAGTTCAACATCTCGCTGCGGTTAAATCCGTCGAATGCCGCGCTGATCTATAACAACCGTGCGCGCGTCTATCAGTACCAGAACCAGCTGGATCTCGCGCTGGACGAGATTCAGAAGGGCCTGACGCTCGAGCCGAAGCAGCCGCTGCTGCGCATCTCGCTCGGCTACCAGTACATGCGGACCGGCGACCTTACGAAGGCGATCGAGACGCTCGAGAACGTAGTCAGCGACGAGGCCAGCCTACGCATCGTCTTTCCGACCATCGCGCTTTGTTATGTGCAGCTTGACGATCGCGAGAAGGCTGCGACCTTCATCGTCGATGAGACACTCTCAGCCGCCGAGGCAGACGCTGAGATGGCCTATCGGCTGGCGACTTACTTCGCCCTTGAAGGGGATGAGTCGGAGGCGCTGCACTGGTTGCGCCGCGCGATCTACCTCGGGAACGAGAACTATCCGTGGTTTTCAAAGAATCCCGCGTGGCGGAAGCTGGTCAATCACAGCGACTTTGAGCGGATTCTTGAGGATCTCAAGAAGAGTTATCGGCGGAACCAGAAGAACTGGAAGCGGCTACTAGCGCAGGTTCGGGGCAGCTAGGTAGGGAACGCAGATTCGCTTCGGGAATGACAATAAAAAAGGGCGAGACCTAGGTCTCGCCCTTCTGTTTCTCTATGGGGACTAGGGGCGAAGCTGGGCGCCGTCCTGCATCGGGCGCATCATGATCGGCCGGGTCAGGCTGAAGGTGAGCGGGGTGTTTCGCGGCAAAGCCTCCTGGCGATCCTGCTTCAGCCAGAGGACTGTGCTGATTCCGGCTCCGATTCCTGCGCCAACCGCCGCTCCGACTCCGCCACCGATCAACGCGCCTGCGACGGCAGCGCTTCCAGTGGTCGCCGTTACGATCGCGAGAGTCTCCTTGGCGTGGTCGCGGCGAACGATGGTTCCTTCTTCGTTGACACGAACGTTCCTCTCCTGGCCGGCGTCGATGACCTGCGCGTGGAGGTTGTAGTAGCTGCCGTCAGGAAGCGTTACCCGGCGTGGCTCAAGGTGAATCGCGGCGCGTCCAGTGATACGCTTTCCGCCGCGAACCTCTGTGACCATCCCGTCGAGCGTCGATCCTGCGGGAATGACGACACGTCCTTCGCTGGTCACATCCTGGCTCAGGGTCGCGGTAAAGATGCTGCCGCGCTCGGTCGTCCGGGTTGAGAGAGCGTCGTTCATCTGGACACGGAGAAGCGTTCCTTCCGGCATCTCGCCTGCTCGAAGAGGAACGTCGGTCACGATGTCCGCGTCGATATCGCGGTCTGCAGGCCGTGCGTTGAGGGCTGCTGAACCAGGGGTGTAGGGCCGGTAAGGCTTATAGACGCTGTCGTCCGCGTCTGTAGACGATCGCACGGGTGCGTTGGTCGTGACGATCTCGGCGTCGGGATTGAAGGGAGCCGAGGTGCGCTCGGTCGCCACCGGCTGGCGGGGCGACGGTGGAATCACGATGGGGGTGACGGCAACATAAGGGACGTATGCCGATGGCTTAGCCTTCTGGCTCGTCGTAACCGCCTTCTGGGGACCCGTGTTCTCGCCGCTGTCCGCGCTGATGGGGGTCTGATCGGGGTGCGCAACGCCGGTCTCGCCGGCCTGGGCCAGCATCGGTACAGTCGATAGGGCAAGAGCAGCAGTGGTCAGCACAAACTTCATGGTGTTTCCTCGGCGGGGTCGATCTAAGATCCGATTCGCTATTGTCAGCGTAGAGGTTTGACGGTGGGACCGGCAGGAAAAGGATGAATGGGAATCGAGCCGGTCAATAGGGGCGTCCCAATCACGCCCGGAAGGGCACTTCTCAGGCCCCATGGCAGCCTTTGAATCATTCATTTGTGAATGGTGCGATTGTTTTCATCATGCGCAAAGGCTTTCAGGCTCTCCCTTTGCTAAAATTCGCCTAGTGAGCAAGAACGAAGTAGAACTTGTGCAGTCGATCGCCGGTATTGCTGGCGGCTCTATCGCTGTAGACCGCCGCCCCAAATTGAATGACCGCCTGGCTCATCGCGTCGTTCAGCATCAGCACGCCACTCAAGATTCTAGGAAAAACAGGACCCCCATGACCGAGATTGTCTCTATCCACGCACGCGAAATCCTTGACTCCCGCGGCAATCCTACCGTTGAAGCCGATGTTGTTCTGGACGGCGGTGCCCGCGGACGGGCAGCTGTTCCGAGTGGCGCCTCTACCGGTGAGCATGAGGCAGTCGAACTGCGCGATGGCGATATGGAGCATTACCTCGGCAAGGGCGTGCTGAACGCCGTCGAGAATGTAGAGAGCATCCTCTCGCCTGAGTTGACCGGCATGGACGCGACCAATCAGCGGCTGATCGATGCCACGATGATCGCGATCGACGGTACGGAGAACAAGTCCCGCCTCGGCGCCAACGCCATCCTGGCTGTCTCGATGGCCTGTGCGCGTGCTTCGGCCGAAGCGCTGAAGATTCCGCTCTACCGCTACCTGGGCGGCGTAAACGCCTGTGTCCTGCCGACCCCGATGATGAACATTCTCAACGGCGGCTCCCATGCGGACTCGAACGTCGACTTCCAGGAGTTCATGGTCATGCCGGTCGGAGCCGAGACCTTTTCGGACGCGCTCCGCTGGGGCACCGAGGTCTTTCACACCCTGAAGGGCGTTTTGAAGAAGAAGGGCTACAGCACGGCCGTCGGCGATGAGGGTGGCTTCGCGCCGTCGCTCAAGTCGAACGCCGAGGCCATCGAGTTGATCCTCGAGGCGATCGAAAAGGCGGGATATCGTCCGGGTGAGGACATCGCTCTTGCGCTCGATCCGGCGGCCAGCGAGTTCTACAACAAGGAGACGGGCCGGTACGTCTTCAAGAAGTCCGACAAGTCGGAGAAGACCTCGGCCGAGATGGTTTCGTTCTGGGAGTCGTGGGTTCGGCAGTACCCCATCGTTTCGCTTGAGGACGGTCTGGCTGAGGATGACTGGGATGGCTGGAAGCTGATGACCGAGCAGATTGGCGATGTACAGCTGGTCGGCGACGATCTCTTCGTGACCAACACCAAGCGCCTCCGCCAGGGCATCGAGCAGAAGTGCGGCAACTCCATCCTGATCAAGGTCAACCAGATCGGAACGATCTCTGAAACGCTCGAGGCGATCGAGGTTGCGCGTCGCTACGGCTACACGAGCATCATCAGCCATCGCTCGGGTGAGACCGAAGACACGTTCATCGCAGATCTCGCGGTCGGAACGGGCGCAGGTCAGATCAAGACGGGAAGCGCCAGCCGGACGGATCGCATCGCCAAGTACAATCAGCTGCTTCGCATCGAGGAAGAGCTTGGCCAGTCCGCCGCGTTTCTTGGGCTGGAGTCGCTCAACTTCGGCGAGTAGATATAGATGCACGGTTGCAACGGCCTTCCGGTTGCCGGGAGGCCGTTCTTTTGTCCTTTGCCGGTTAGACTTACCAGGGAGTTGGATCCAGCGTATGCCGAAATCACCGATCGTTCTTACCATTCTTGACGGCTGGGGCTACCGCGCCGAGACGCACGGCAATGCCATCGCACAAGCTCGCAAGCCGGTCTATGACAAGCTGCTGCGCGACTATCCAAATACACTGCTTCGTGCGAGCGAGCACTTTGTCGGGCTTCCCGATGGCCAGATGGGAAACTCCGAGGTCGGCCATTTGAACCTCGGTGCGGGCCGGATCGTCCGCATGGACATGACCCGGATCGACACGGCGATCATGGACGGCAGCTTTTTCACCGACCCAACACTGACCCGGGCCAGTGAGCTGGCGGGACAGAAGGGACGCGCGCTGCATCTGCTTGGGCTGGTTTCGGATGGCGGCGTTCATTCGCACCAGCGGCATCTCTATGCGTTGCTTCGGTTGGCCGCCCAGCATAAGCTGACCCAGGTCTTCGTGCATGTCTTCTCGGATGGTCGCGACACGATGCCGAACAGCGGCCTCGGCTATCTCGAGCTGCTTCAGCAGAAGTTTTCGGAGTATGGTGTCGGGCGGATCGCCAGCGTCTCCGGTCGCTACTTTGCGATGGATCGCGACCTGCGCTGGGAGAAGGAGAAGCAGGCCTTCGACGCCATGGTGACCGGAACGCCCGAAGGCGGCCGCTATGCCGATCCGCTGGCACGTATCCGGGAGTGCTACTCCAACGGGGTCACGGATGAGTTTCTGCCACCGTTCACTTGTGTCGACGCGGATAACAAGCCGGTTGGGCTGGTTCGCGACGAGGATGTCTGTATCTGTTTCAACTATCGGGCTGACCGCGTCAGACAGATCACCCGCGTCCTTACGAGGACCTCGGGACTAACGGCGAGTGGCGGCAGCGAGCTTCCGAAAGCGGACGAACTGGATGCGACGATCCCGCGTAACACGAGCCCGAAGGATCTGCATTACGTCTGCATGACCCAGTACGACAAGAATTTCAAGCTGCCGATCGTCATTCCGGCCGAGTCGATGGATAACCTGCTCGCGAACCTGCTGGCCCAGGCGAACCTGCGCAACCTGCGGGTCGCGGAGACGGAAAAGTACGCGCACGTCACTTATTTCTTTAATGGTGGGATTGAAAAGCCGTTTCCGGGTGAGGATCGCGAGCTGGTCGCCTCGCAGAAGGTCGCCACCTATGACCTTGCGCCGGAGATGTCGGCAGCGGGCATCGCCGACGCGGTCGTCCGAGCGATCAACGATACGGCATTCGATGTGGTGATCGTGAACTTCGCGAACGCGGACATGGTGGGCCACTCCGGAAAGATGGAGCCGACGATTCGCGCGGTGGAGACGGTCGACACGCAGCTTGGGCGGATCTACCAGGCGATTCGGCAGAAGGGCGGCAGCCTGCTCGTGACCGCCGACCATGGCAACGCCGAGATGCTGATCGATCCGGCGACCGGCGGACCCCATACGGCGCACACGACCAACCCAGTGCCGTTCCTGCTGGTGTCGGACCAGGGGGGAGCGCTTCGTGAGGGAGGCAGCCTGCGGGATATCTCGCCGACGGTGCTTGGCCTTTTAGGGCTAGACCTGCCTCGGGAGATGACAGGCGGAGACCTGCGAGACTTGAAGGGCAGCCTTTAGCTTCTAGCTTTTAGCCCCTAAACGGAGGCTAAAAGCTAAAGACTGGAAGCTAGTACTAGTATCTCGGCACTGTCGGGTCGATCGAGCGCGACCATGCGTCGATTCCGCCTGCCAGAGACTGGGCACGTTCGAAGCCCTGTCCCCTGAGCCACATCGTCACATTCAGGGAGCGGGCGCCGTGATGGCAGAGAACGATGATGTGGTCGTCCGGATCAAGCTCCTGATGGGCTCGCGAGGGGATATCGCCCATGGGCATTAAGGTCGAATCGGGGAGATGGGCGGTGTCGTACTCCCACTGCTCACGGACGTCTAGAAGAACGACTTTGGGCAGGTCGGGATCTACGGGCTGTTTACGGTATTCGATAAAAACTTCGGCGGTAATTTCCGGATCGAGCATCCATCAAGCATACCGGGCCGGCGAGCAAGCCGTTAGTCGGAGTTTTTTCCCAGATAGAATAGGGAAGTTCTTACCGAAGTGAGTCTAAGTTCTTTCCCAGTGCGTACTCTTCAGTGAATCGAACTCCAGCAGAAGTAACGTGTTGAAAGGAAGAGGCGCGGCACCCCGACGGGGTGCGAGACTGTAACTGTACACCTGCGAAAGTGGAAGCAATTTCCTACGTCTGATAGATCGAGGCCTGCTGTCTGACAGGCGCTCAAGAGCAAGAAGAGGACGGTCGAGGTTGGAAAAAGTACTAATTGTCGAAGATGAGCAGAACGCAAGAACCGGGCTGACCGAACTGGTCGAGTCCTGGGGCTATCGCGCGGAGTGCGCCGCGGACGGCGCTGAAGGTCTCGAAAAGATAATCCAGTGGTCGCCGAACATCGTCGTGACCGACCTGATGATGCCCCGCATGGATGGCATGGAGTTGCTGAGCCGCATCATGGAGCTCCCCCAGCGGATCACGACAGTGATGCTGACTGCGCAGGGATCCATTGAATCTGCGGTCGAGGCGATGCGGATGGGTGCGTATGACTACATCCCGAAGCCGGTTGAGCCCGTTCGGCTGAAGACAATCCTGCAGAACGCAAGCCGTCAGAGGGAGGCGGATGTCGCTTTGGAGGTGACGCGCCGCCAGCTTCGCGACACCGGAGTTCTGGGCCCCCTAGTTGGAAGTTCGCCAGAGATGAAGGCTATTTTTGCACTCATCGAGCGGGTTGCTCCGTCGAACGTCTCGGTACTCGTGACCGGGGAGAGTGGAACCGGCAAGGAGCTTGTAG
>CAZZZQ010000042.1:0-12240 GCA_964658405.1 uncultured Sphingomonas sp. | reverse complement strand
CGAGACCGCACAGGCATACGACGTCACGCTGCGCGATCTCCTCTAAGCGAGCCCTTCCAACGTTTACTTATTCTTCATCACGCGGACTTGCGACAACTCCAGTTCGTTTTTCGAAACGTCCGCAAAGTCGGTGTTTTCGGCAACTCGAATCGTTATTGCCGCAAACGCCGTTTGCGGACGTACCACACGGGGCACGTGGAACGGAGAGGAAAGTTCCAGACGATCGTGCAGCCTGGAAGTGGACTAGCGAGGTTGATGCAGCTGCGGAGGTGGGAACTACACTGGTCAGTGCACAGACAAGGTGGGGTAGCGTGAACGAATATAGTTTTGCTTCGGCAGAGACGAAGGTGTATCGGCTACACCCCATCTACCAGGTTTATCACTACGGAGTGGGAGTTGCGGCTCTCTTTACAGCAGTCAAGGTGTCAGATTTCCTCGTACTCTCAGTCATCGCGGCTCTGTTCGGTGCTTACGGGTTCGCTCGCCCACTTGTCACGAAAGTGACAGTGGACCAAGGATACGTGACGTTCCAGGGGATGTTTTCGAAAAATTCGTTGGCTCGATCTTCGATTGCGGCAGTCGAAACCAAACACACTGGAAAGGGGTCATTGCTCGTGTTTTGGGGAGACACTGGCAAAGAGGAAAGGCTTACCATTCCGGCGATATTTCGCTTTGACGATGAATGGGATCAGTGGTGGAGTTCTTATAGGAACTTGAGCGATGATAAGCCGCTCAACATCTTGTGAGTCATTGCTCGGCAACAGTGACACAGTATGGCAAATATTTCCCGGAAAGTCGATGTTTTCGGCAATCTCACTTCCTAAGCTCTGCTTGCATTGATTTGAATTGGCGTTCGTCCATCGAGACAGGGTACGGAGGCCAACTTCTTGATTAACCCGTCTACCTTGGCCAGATCGCCTTCCACGATCCCCCGCTCATCCGCGCTCAGAGGCACCTCCTCAAGGTAGCGTCTGATCGACGCCTTGCTCTCGAGCGCCTGTCCTCGTGCACTCTCCTTGGGAAGGTTGAAGTCGCAACCGGCACACGCCATCCTATGGGGGCAGGTGCTCCAGAATGGATTTGTACAGTAGGAATCGCCGAGATCATAGAAAGCGTAGGGTTGGCCGGATTGCTTGCCAGCCATCTCGTGATCGATGAGCACGGAGACCATGTGCGCCATGTGGTCGGCTTGGGCAAATGAGGCGGCCAGCTTCGTTGGGCGAATCCGGATGTAGTGCATCGTAGAGGTAGGAGAGCTATGCCCCGACCACTGCATCAGCTCGATCAAGGACATGCCTTTGGGGACGCTGGCAAGGGCGGTCACAGCAGAAGCTCTTCCCCGATGGCTGGTGATCGTTCCTCGACTGTCAAAGGTTGGCAGGCCGGCCTTCGCGCACAGAAGCGGAATAATTGTCCGATTCAGGATATCCCCGCCCGGCTTTCGGCCACGGAACTGAAAGAGGAAACGCACTCGTTCGCCGGTCCGTTCGTCGATCAAAGCCGCCTGGTTTACAGGACGCTCCTTTTCCCAGGCGTCGATTCTATCCTTGACGATGGCGGCCAGGGGCTTCACAAAGGCCTGGAAGGTCTTGCTGGCGGGCACATCGAGGTAACACAGCGTTCCTGAAGGTACCCGGCTGCCGTCATCGTTAAGAATGTCTTCCTGCTGACCGCGGGCACATCCGAGCACAAGCCGTTTGATCTCGTTCTGCCGCAGACCCGCATGTGTCCAGACCACTGCCATCGCCTGAATCATGGCTAAAGGGTAGTGGATCTCGGAAAGGAGATCGGCTCGTTCGATGTTCAGACTAGCCCAGATCAGCTTGAGCCACGCAGCATCGTCGATCACTCGTGGATTCACCCGGGAGGCAAAGCTCACGGTACGTGGTGTAGCGAGATGGTGATGCGGTCTGATCCGGAGCTTGACCCAACCCCACACTTCCACATCAATCAGGAATCTTCGAAGCGCATGGAGGAAAGTGTGCTTTGAGTTGGCCGCGATTGGGGTTCCGTCACGAGTCTGGTTGCGAGAACCAGCCGAAGCCAGTTCCCATTGACCAACGGTCATACCGTTCACTGCAGCAAGGAAGTCCGCGCACAGCGGGATGTCCCAATCTGCCGGCGATTGAACCTCCGGGTGATGCCGCTTGAGCCACAGTCCGATCCGAAGGATGAAGCTGTAGTTGCTCTCACGCGTCCTGGGACGGTTCGTCGACGTATCACGCCAACGCCCGCACCACGATGCCCACTCCGAACCGACATCGGATGTGTCTTTCTCTTTCCAACCCACGTAGTTGCGCATGCGGAGAGGTGTATCAAGCAGTCCAAGGGCAGCCAAGCCGTTGGAGATCTTCCCGACGCCGCGCGCCACGCCGTCAACCCTATGTCCCTGCCCGCGAAGCAACAGATCAATATTCAGGCTTTCCAAGCGTGGGTCGCCATTCTCAAGCAGGAGGTGTCCGAGGGTCGAGGGCAGTACGTTCTGAAGGTGGGCTTCCGCGTATCCAAGTGAACGAAGCACTCTCCTGAGCCGTGCTAATTCGTGGAGGAACATGCCCGAGCCAAAGATCGCTTCAGCGTAGGTTCCAGCCATGGCAAAGATCGCGGGCTCCCGTGAGCCCCCAAAGTGATACGCCACAGCGGCTACATAGGGTCGAGACAACAGCCTCCTGGAAAGAAGTTGCCTCCAATCTTCCTGGTTCCACTGCCAAAAGGTCTTCCGCTTGCTCACCATCTCTTGCAGGAGCGTTAGCATGGACCTATCTGTTCGGCGCGATGCGATGCCGCTTCGTTCCGCCAACACAAGGAGGGGATGTATCAACGCAGGTGCTTGAACCTCAAAGTGCTTTCGGAGCTTTACCGACGATGTCTTCGCCAACTGCTCCCATTGAGCAGACGTGAGTGGGTTCGGCTCAGAATAGGATCGCGGATCGAATAGGCTTTCCTGCTGCAGCGTCTCAGTTTCCATGTGGCACCGAACCTTCTTGAAACAAGACAGCGTTCACTCGACTGTCGATATGAGCGATTGCGCCCGCCATGCGTGTGGCCAGGTCGCCGCCGGAAAGATGGAGATAGGTCATGGTCGTCTTCGGGTCCCGATGCCCGGCATAGGCGGTAAGCTCATGCAGCTTCCAGCCAGAACGCGCGAGGTGAGTCAGCCGAAGATGCCTAAGGCTATGCGTGCTGAAGTAGGCTACCCCGGATTCGATCGACCAGGAGCGGACGATCTTGCTCCAGGACCAAATCGACAAGGGTGCGCCGACGTTGCGGTCCGACTGTGACCGGAAGAGCGGCCCTGGAAGTCGATCGAGAGAACGCATCGTGGTGAGGTGCGAGCTTAGAACTAAGCTGATTGTTGAGCTGTAGCCAACAATTCGCGCTCGCTTTCCTTTCGTCACCTCGGCCCGTAAGGAGATCAGGCGATGAGCGAGGTCCAGATCGGAGATGCGCAGGCTGAGCAACTCTGACCGGCGCAGAGCGCCGTAGTAGCCCAGCGCCAACATAAGCCGGTTCCGCACCGAAGAGGTTGAAGCCACGCGGAGCAACGCGTTCCACTCTTCGTCATTCGGAATATAAGGCAGCTTCACGAGGCGCTGGATAAGGCCGCGGGCAAATCCGTCGTGCGCGACAGGATGGCTCGACACGGAGTGACGGCCCCGTAGCACCGGGTTCTTCTCGCAGATTCCTTGGTAAACGAGGTGGTCATACCAGAGCCGAATGGCCGTGAGTCGTTGATGAAGAGAGGAGTTCGCGATGCTTGTTGCGCTTCCAGGAAGCAGGGTACGGATATACAACGACACGTTTTCGAGGGTCGCCCCCTCGGGGGCGACCCTCGAAGCTCTGCAGTAGGCGAGGTAGTGAAGGAGGCATCTACGGTATGCGACGATGGTCGCTGAAGCTCTGCCAAGACAGGAGAGCAAGTACAGCCATTCTTCTACTAAAGCCTGGCTTGGAACAACTTGAGTCGGTGCGGCCGTGGAGAGCATGGAAGCACCTCAGGCAGAGCCAACAGCCTAATCCATGGCTTGCATTCCACGTAACTTACTACAAGGCATAGTTCGAGCTGAAGACCCGTACATTCTCGCGTTTGATGAGGTCGCGCAGTTTGAACTCCGGATCTCCCATCTGAATCCCGAGGGCCTTTGCCTCTAAGTTATGTGGAATCTCTTGCGCTCATCCGATACCCTTCCGTGGTCATTCCTGGCCAGAGAGAAACATGCTGGAGCATGAAGCGGAATGCTGGCTGTCAATTCAGAAGGACCTTGGACGAGCTCCAAACACACTGCTTAGCGCCGCAGACCTTCCAGAAGACCGCTTCCAAAACTACCATCGCCCTCTACATGAACTCTCCGCAGCAGGATGTCTCACCCGTGAAGGAGGTGGCACCTCCCGAACTCGCGCAGCCCGCCAAAGAGCATGATTTTGGGATCGGCTTCTAAATTATGTCTGTATGTTTTTTCGTATTTACATAAACATGGTCGCCGCAGAGGGCTGGGGAATGTGGGAGACGCCAGGTGTATCGGCGTCTTCCAAGGAGCGGTGTGAAGAGTGGGGCAGTTTCACCGTTCCACTCTTTGCACGGTTCCGGCATTTCCACGGCTCTGTTTGTGTGGCTAGTGAGCAACTACGGTTGCCAAGAACGAGGCATCGGTAAGCCTTTGAGCCGGGCGAAAGGTGTTGTTTTCAAAGTTCTGGCTATTTTCAGAAGGCTAGCTCGGGTCATCGAGCTGCCACATTCATATTTTCGCAATTGGGGAACTGGAAGCTGGTTCATAAGAGCTAGCTCATAGCTGTCAGCAAGTTGCTCTCAAAGCAGTTCAGCGGCTCTCCGTTACGCAGAGTAAAGCCAATCTCGCGTGAAAAGCGAGTGAGGGTGGTTTAGACACAGTCTCGATCACTCTTGTCGTCCGCCTGCCCCTTTTTCACCGGAATTACGCAATTGTGAAAAATTTGGTGGACAGCAACAAAACATCTGTGAGAACGCGGTTGCGTTCCCGCGTACCGTGAGTTGCATTCTCAAATTTAAGATACGCCCAATACACGTTCCTCTGTTGTCCTTCTCCGGAGAGATCGCTATGCATGCTACGTCTTGGCAATCGGCCGCCCTTGGTTAGGCCTGCGGCTCGCCTCTCTTGCTCTTCGCCTTGCTGGACTGAATCTGGTTCAACGCCCGTGTCGCCGAAGCGTCCGAGGGGTTCAGCCGTACTGCTGCCTTTAGAGCGCCGACCGCCCGACTGTCCTGTCCCTCTGCTGCCAACACCAGGCCTAGATTCAGAAATCCCTTTGCATATGTTGGATCGCTCTCGACTGCCAACTGCAGCAGATGCTCCGCCTCGTCGAGGCGGCCGCTTTGCGCTTCCAGCACGCCCAGATTTCCCAAAGCCTCTGCATTCTGCGGGTTGTATTTGAGGGCGGCTCTCAGTTGTATCTCAGCCTCAGCCCTCCGTCCCTCTGAGAGATCGAGAAAGCCTAACTGGCCGTGGGCGACTGCAAGTGCCGGGTCAAGCTTGAGCGCCTCCTCAAGCGTACTCCGCTCCGGCGCTCGCTCATGCATCTGCTCATACACGAGCGCCAGGTCATACCGTACCTTGGCGTCCGCTGGAAGAATGGCTATGATCTGCATATAGAGGTCTACAGCTCCGGTAAAGTCAGCGCCTTTCTGCGCCTGCCGGGCCTGATTCTCGAGGACGGCAACCCGTGTGTCGGCGGCTCGTGCGCCTTCAATCTCCCGCAGCCGCGCCTCTTCCTCACTCGCCAGATTTGCTTCATGCAGACTCCGATAGGCCCGTGCCAGCTGAAAGTGCGCCTCGCGTGAGTCCGGCCGCAGCGAGATTGCCTTTTTTAGATATGGGATCGCCCCTGTGTCCTTCGATTCAGCCCGGAGCACGGCTCCAAGGTGATATTGGCTGTCAAAGTCGCCGTCCCTAAGGTTTACCGCAGCACGTAATTCACGCTCGGCATCTGCATTGCGATTCAGACCCTGATAGGTCACTCCAAGGAGCTCGCGTGCCTCGGCGTCATCTGGATGGATCTGAACATATGCTTCGATGACCGGAAGGGCTTCGGCAAATTGCGCCAATGTGATCTCGACTTTGGCAAGCGACAATCGCGCAATGTCACCAACTGCCGGCACCGCAAGCGCCTTTCGATACGCCTCCCGAGCTTCCGGGTAACGATCCAGCCGTGTCAGCGCTGTTCCCAGATTGATCAGCGCGGGGCCGTTGACACGCAGTCGTTCTGTCGCTTCCTGCAGCGTCGCACGCGCAGCCTCATTCTGCCCGCACCTAAGGTATGCCGCTCCGAGCAAGGATTGCAGCTCCGCATCGCGTGGTCGTAGCGCAAATGCCTGCTTCCAGTACTGCAATGCGGCCGCCGGCTGCCCTTCTTTCTCAAGGATCTCAGCCAAGTCCGTCATGAGCTCCGGCAAGTTCTCATTTGTTGCAAGAGCTGCTCTGTAGCTCCTCTCTGCGGCCAAGTAGTCGCCTTTGGACTCGAAGCCTTCGCCTGAGGTCATCTGAGCGCAGCAAAGTGTAGACGCTGCAAGATAGAGCGGAAGCATGGACCATCGTCCCTGCAGCGCGCTTCTCCCGTCTCTGCTGCTTGCTCGCACCGTAGTTGCCATAGCTCCTTAGAATAACGGGTCTCCTGCTTTCGACAAAGAAAGGCTCCGGTATCACTTAGTAAGAAGTGAAACCGGCGCTCTCTCTATATATATAGAGAGAGTCTAAAGAACAACGAATATAAAGACGCTCTCTAGAACGTCAGCTTCAAAGCGAGCTGCAGTTGGCGCGGGCTATTCGACGTTGAAGATACGGTCCCGAAGTTCGAGTCCCCCACGGTGCTGTCCGGAGCCGCAAAGACCGCGTGATTGAACAGATTGAATGCCTCCGCGCGGAACTGAATGGCCGTTTCGAACGGCAGCGTGAAGCTCTTGAATGCCGAGACGTCCAGGTTTTTGAAGCTATCGGAGAGCAGGATGTTCCTTCCCGAGTTGCCAAAGGTGTACGCCGGAGGAGCCGTGAACGCCGCCCGGTTGAACCACTGCGTTGGGGTCTTATTCGCAAGGTTCGGATTGCCAACGAGATTTGCCTCGACGAAGGTATTGCCGGTGTTCGCAATATCTCCATTGACCGTCACGCTGTAGGGCGAGCCCGAGTGCACCGCGCCGATGCCATTCAGAAGCCAGCCGCCCAGCAAACTGTTTGCGATCGGGCTCTCCAGGTTCAGCAGCTTGCCGCGACCGATCGGCAGCTCGTAGTTGACGGATGCCGAGAACGCGTTTCGAAGATCGAACCCTGAGACGCTCCGGTCATGACGCGGATCGTAGGGATTCTGCAACAACGTACCCTCTGAGCCAAAGCTTCCCGAGCTGGCCAGGTCAATTGCCTTCGACCATGTATAGGACACAAGATAAGTCAGGCCATTGCTGGTCGACTTCTTCAGAGACACCTCGAGAGCATTGAAGTTCGCATTGCCACTGCTTTTGTCGTAGTTGGTTGGAGTGATGTACGGAAACTGCCGGCGAGCCGCGACCTGTGCCGCCGTTCCCGGCGCTGCAAACTGCGCCGTGTTGTAGAGACCGCCCAGATCTAGCCGATAGCTATGCGATCCGACGTACCCAATGTTCAGCACCATGCTTGCACCGAAGCCCTGTTCGACTTGCAGGTTCCACTGGTCGGTCAGCGGCGTCTTGAAGTGTGGATCAAAGTAATAGGCAGTGCCCGTAAACGGGGAAGCTGGAGTCGTTGTAATGGTCCCAGTTCCCTGGCTGAGCGGATTCCCAAGCGTCGCCGTTGGGATCGTCGTATTGAGCGTGTTCTGATTCAGCTCGTTCACGGAAGGCCAGTTCCCTCCCGCGTTCTGGGAGTACTGAACGACCGAATTCCATTCATCGTAGAAGCGGCTATAGCCTGCCAGCACCGAGGTCTTGTCCAGCGGATGGTACGCTACGCCAACGCGCGGCTGATAGTTCGAGAAGTCTGTCTGGTGCAGGGCGCGATTTCCAAACGGAGTTTCGAGCACGTTCGCGGGCAGGGTCCCGCCGGGAATGCAGGGTGCCCCGACCGTCGTGCTGCATGCGGGCGGAGTTGCGCTGATCAGGTAGGTGCCGTTGCTCAGATCGAGGTTGCCGACATACCCGTCCCCGTTCGAAAGCGAATTTCCATAGATCGGCCAGACGGTCACATCCCAGCGCAACCCTGCATTAATCGCGAGACGCTGATTCACTTGGATCTGGTCCTGCACAAAAGCCCCATTCACCATGCCATGGTGCAGCGTCTCGATCACGTCGCGGCGCTGGGCAGACGTCGGAACTCCGAGCAGAAAGGAGGCCAGCGCATCGCCCGTTGCGGCACCGGTCGCGCTCGTCGGGTTCTCGAGGTTTGAGGTCTGAAAGGTGCTCGTAGAAAGGGACGCGCCGGAGATCGGCGAGTAGGAGTTATTCGTCGCATAGACACCGCCGGCCTTCAGCGTGTGACGTCCGAGGATCTTCGTAAAGCTGCCTCCGAACTGATAGGTGTTGGCGATCTGCGTATCCTGCAGATTCGTACTGCCCGATCCGGAGCCGATGTACCCATTGATGCCGATCAGTGGAATATAAGGATCGGACTGACTCTGAAAGCCTCCGAGGAACGCACTTGAGAAGCCTGCGCTGATGAGCTGCTGTGCGAAGCCGGCAGGGGCATTCGGAAAGGCGCGTGAGGTTAGATCGTCCCCAAAATTTCGGCCGAAGTACAGTTCCAGGATCGTCGTCGGATTGAAGGTGTGGGACTCGTGAGCCGCAACGTTATAACCATGCAGATCGCCAACAGAAAGAAAGCCGGGAAACCCGCCCGAGCCAGTGCTGGGCTGGTCGTAGTAGGAAAAGCGCCCGAACAGCTGGTCATGCTCACCGAAGGACTGGTCGATGCGGCCGGTGTAGCTGTTTGAGTTGATCTTCGACGGCGTTGTATCCGCCAAGTTCTGTCCACCGGCGGTCGTAAGATTTGGCGCTGGGAACAGGGTCTTCGCGTACAGCAGCGCAGCCGGCGAGATGAGATTCTGCGGAATCTGATTGTTTGTGAAGGCTGTGCGAGTGTACTGACCGGGATTGTTTGGGTCCGCAGCGGTAGAGTACGGGTTGTAGATCACGACTCCTTTGGCGAGATCTCCGCTAAAGTCACCGTTGAGCTGCGCAGCCGTTGGCGTCGTCAGCAGGCTCTGGCTCGCCTGGCTTTGCCTGTAACCTTCATAGGAAAAGAAGAAGAAGGTCTTGTTTCGTCCGTTGTATACATGCGGGATCAGAACCGGACCTCCGGCGGCCACTCCGAACTGGTTCTGCCGAAGCGGATTGACGACCGGCAGGAAGTAGTTTCGCGCGTCAAACGCCGAGTTTCTCAGATACTCCCAGACTGTGCCGTGAAACTGGTTCGTACCACTCTTGGTCACGACGTTCACAATACCGCCGGTCACCTGGCCGAACTCCGCAAGGTCGTTATGCGACTGGACCTTGAACTCCTGAATGTCATCCACGATCGGCTGATAGTTATAGTTGCCAATGAACGATCCAAGATCGCTCACGCCATCAAGCAGAAACATGTTGCTGCGGTTGCGAGCGCCATTGACTGACGGAAAGGTGAACTGACCAAGCGACTGACCGGCGAAACCGCCGCCACCACCGGAGTTCTGCGCGACGCTGACCGGGCTCACTCCGGGAGTCAACTCAAGCAATTGCGTGAAGTTCCGACCATTCAACGGAAGGTTATTGACTGCGCGCGTCCCGATGACGGTGCCGAGCTCAGAGGTCGTCGATTCGACCGTCGCCGCGTCAGCCGACACCGTAACCTGCTGCGTCACTGCACCGACGTTCAACGTGAAGTTGAAGCTCGATGCCTGATTGACCCCCAGAACAATATGAGTCAGTTGCGCGGTGCTGAAGCCATCTCGCGAGACTGCAATCGAGTAATTGCCTGGAGGGATATTGATGATTGCGTAGGTTCCTGAAGATGAGGTGACCGAAGCTTGCTGCACGTTCGTGTCTGTGTTCGTCAAAGTGATACTTGCGCCACTGACCGCAGAACCCGACGAGTCGAGGACTGAGCCACTGACCGCCGCAGAGGATTGTCCCAATAGACCTGGCACCAGTAGGAACATCATGGCGGACAACAGGAGCACAGAAATTGTTTGTTGAATCTCGTTCAGTGCACGTCTCGTAGCAATTATCTTTGCTCCGCTGATCATGGCCATTCTCCCTGTAGGTGCAACCTGTGATGTGAACTCGATGTCGGAAAGAAATGTCTTCGCTTCAGTAGCGATCCGTGCAAAACGGTGCCTGGGCAGACCGCAGTGCCGAATCCTCTGAAACTTCTGAGTCATCGCTAACTGTGACGCAGGAACACTATTCCACATCGAAAACATCTGTCAAACCATTTCGGAGCTCTGTCTCTGAAAGAATGATCGGTCAACTGATTCGGATTACCTGCTTATAAAGCAGCAATTTAGAGGTCCACTCACATGTGCATCAGCGGACAAACTCAAGCCGGAAAGCTGGCGAGTCTGTCCGGCTGATGTAGAAGGAACAGTTACTGGCACGCGCAGAAGTCGGGGCTTCTCTCAATGCAATTTGGTGTGGTCAGCTTTCCAGTAATTCGTAGACTCAGGACGCGGTCACCATACGATCGAGATGAAGGTAACCACCGTCCACAACCAGTTGTTGCCCCGTCGTATGGGCAGACTGCGTTGGCGACAGCAGGAAGACTACCGTCGATGCGATCTCGGACGGCTTCGTCATACGGTGCTCAAGCGGGATCTGCGCGGTAATCTTCTCTAACGCGCCTGCACCATCCGGCAAGGTCGAGAGCCACGTTCCATAGGCTGGCGTCATCACTTCGGAAGGAATGATGGCATTGACGCGGATTCCGTAGGGCAGGAGTTCGACAGCCCACTCGCGCGTCAGCCCTAGAATCGCTCCCTTGGCTGCCGCATAGCCAGAGGTATTGCCCTGCCCCGTCATCGGAACCTTGGAGCTTACATTCACGATCGAGCCATGGGATTGCTTCAGCAGCGGCAAAGCATAGTGCGCAAGGGTGTAGTAGTGCAGCAGATTCCTCTGCAGGCTCGCAATGAAACGCTCCGGATCGCCGTGCTCCAGGCCGACTCCATCGTTCACACCAGCGTTGTTGACCAGCCCGTCAAGACGGCCGTATCGCTCCACCACAGACTGCACGGCAGAGCGGCACTTCTCCGCATCCTTAAGCTCCGTGATGATGAGCTCGCAGGGTATCTGGCTGGCTTTCATCTCGGCGGCAAAGTCCTCGACGCCGGCTGAGATGCGGCTCAGGACGACCACCTTGGCGCCTTCGCCCAGACATGCCCGCGTGATCGCTTCTCCGATACCCGAGGCACCGCCCGTGACCATAATGACCCGGTCTTTCAGTCCGAGATCCATTGAAACTCCCTCCGGCGTACGAACGATACTGTTCGCCTGGTGATACCAGGCGGCATTCGTACCATCCGGGTCCAATATATACCGGATAACTGTAACGGTAACTTGACACTGCAAGGCGAGGGTACCCATCTTCCGGGGAGCCTTTGGCAAATGGCGACAGGTAACCGTCATCACTTGATCATTACGTTTGAGATGCTGGCGCTGTTCGGGCTGCCAAGTCGGTGTGGATAGTCACTGACTTGCATTACAAAGGTTGAGCAGGATGGATCGTCGTTTAGGAGGCGATTGATCGGCACTTCGAGTCCCAGCATAGCCGCCCTTAGACTAAATCTCACTGCAGGACCAACATACAGAGGAGTGCATCCAGTATGCCCAGGCACTCGGTAGGTCTTCGGCGCACTCCGGCGGATATAGAGGAGCATGCGGATGGTTGTAGCGGTACTCTTCCCAGATTCTTACTCCGAGATGGCAGGTGTAGGGCTTTTTGAGAATCTTCGTGGCTCACCCTTTGACGATCAGCCGACATTGTCGACAGGAGATTCGATGCTGAATCATCGCCTTTCACCGTACATGGGCCTGCGCCTCGTAAAACTCTGAGGAGGCCGATTCTTGGATGGTCGCAGCATCGCAGCAACTCTGCAGATAGGCTAACGTGACGATCAGGCCCTCGTCGCAGGGCGGAATCTCATCAAGTGGTACTAGTCGAAGCAATTTAGGAGATTAACGGGCACTGACGGAGTATATCCGTCACTTTGGCGACAAAGCGAGTATGCTTCAGCCATGGACAAGCAGGGCAAGACCGAAGTGCTGCTGCT
>CAZZZQ010000041.1:2078-12249 GCA_964658405.1 uncultured Sphingomonas sp. | reverse complement strand
CGTCGACGCCGTGTGCCGGCGCGGTGTGGACGGCGCCCGTACCCTGGTCGGCGGTTACGTAGTCGGCAAGTACGCCGAGGATCGAGCGGTCGAGGAACGGATGCTGGAAGGTGACGCGGTCAAGGTCCGAGCCGGGGAAGAGGGCGATGATGTCGGCCTGCGATGCGGGCTCCGCAGGGTGGCGCGCGCTCATCAGGTGGCAGTGGACGATGATGGAGGAGAGCAGGGCCTCGGCGACGATGTAGGTGCCGGACTCACAGTCGAGTGCGACGTACTCGAGCTTCGGGTTGAAGGCGACCGCCTGCGAGGCCGGGATCGTCCACGGCGTCGTCGTCCAGATGATCGTGTAGACGTTCTTCCCGGCGAGCTTCGGGTGGATTGCAGCCGCATCGGAGGTGAGGGCGTAGCGGACGTAGATGCTGGGCGAGGTGTGCTGCTCGTACTCGACCTCAGCCTCGGCCAGGGCCGTGCGGTCGTGGATGCACCAGTAGACCGGCTTCAGACCTTTGTAAACGAAGCCCTTTTCGAAGAAGTCGTAGAAGCACTCCAGGATGCGCGCCTCGTACTCGAAGGACATCGTCTTGTAGGGGTTGTCCCAGCGGCCGAAGACGCCGATGCGCTGAAACTGGCTGCTCTGCAGATCGACATACTTCTGCGCGTACTCGCGGCAGGCCTGGCGAACGGCGATGGGGTCCATCTCGAGCTTCTTGCGGCCGAGCTGCTCGTCGACCTTGATCTCGATCGGCAGGCCGTGGCAGTCCCAGCCGGGGACGTAGGGTGCGTCGAAGCCGGCCATGGTCTTGGTTTTGACGACGAAGTCCTTGATGCACTTGTTCAGCGCATGGCCGAGGTGGATCGCCCCGTTTGCGTAGGGCGGTCCGTCGTGCAGAATGTACTTCTCGGCGCCGGCACGCGCGGCACGAATCTTGCCGTAAAGGTCCTGTTCCTGCCACGCGGCGAGGCGAATGGGCTCATTGACGGGCAGGTTCGCCTTCATGGGGAAGGTGGTCTGGGGCAAATTCAGGGTAGACTTCAGACCCTTACCTTCGGGCTTCGTTTCAGCAGCTTGTACAGGTACTTCCGGCATTCAATCCTCGTGTCTCATGGGGCGCTTCGCGCAAAGGAGCATCAAACCCCTATTGTATCCGCGCGGATGAGGTAACGAACGAGATGCACAGGTGACTTCTACGGGATGAAAGACGTCCAACTGGGTATGCGCGTTGCGGCGAATATTTGTAGAATGTGTGTTGGAGCCAGAAACCGAGCACTGCTTTACCAGGTGGGAGCGAGCCGGCACCAGACCGGACAGGACTTCCAGTAACAAATTGTGCGGAAAGATCGGGATGGGCGTATGGCTGGGCGAAGGTCCACCATAGAGCCGAGGCGAAGGGTTGATGGCGAACACACTGATAACACCACCTGAGATTGATCCCAGCCGTGAGACGCGCCTGCGCCCGGATGCCGATGCGCATCTGGACGAGATGGTGATTGAGGAAAGCGGCGTCTTCGCGTCTCTGTGGAGCAACATCCGGGATGTCTTTTTCCCTGCGAAGCTGCCACCGCTGGTGCTTGAGTCGAAGCCGATTGCGGTTGTCGACCGGATGGCGACGAAGCAGAACCCTGCGGCCACCGGCTCTGCGGTTGCAATCTACGCGTTGCTGCTTCTTCTGATCTTCTGGCTGCTGCAGAAGAAGGTGGCGATCCTCTCCCCGCAGAAGCCTGTCCAGATCGTTGAGCTGGATGCGCCTCCGCCGAAGGCTCCCCCGAAGGCTGTCTCCATGGGCGGTGGTGGTGGCCAGCGCGGACCGACGCCGGTGACGAAGGGCACTCCGCCAAAGTTTGCAGAACATCAGATCATCCCTCCGAAGGCCCCTCCGCTTGAAGAGCCGAAGATCAAGATGGCTCCGACCATCGAGGTCCAGAAGGATCTCAAGATGGCAAGCAGCATTCCGCAGATCGGCGTGGCGAACTCGCCGCTGGTTGGCATGTCGATGGGCAACGGGAGCGGGACCGGGCTTGGATCTGGAAATGGCTCGGGTCTTGGGCCGGGGTCGGGTGGCAATACTGGTGGTGGTCCTCGACGGATCGGCGGCGGCGTCTCTGCTCCGATCCTGACCTATTCGGTTGAGCCTGAGTTTTCAGAGGAGGCCCGCAAGGCCAAGGTCGCCGGGAATGTGCTGGTCAACCTGTACGTCGACACCAAGGGCAACCCTACCCACGTTCGTGTGATCCGCGGCGTTGGCATGGGGCTGGATGAGAAGGCAATCGAGGCGGTTCGGCAGTATAAGTTCAAGCCTGCCATGGAAAACGGTAAGCCTGTCTTGGTTGAGCTGAACGTCGAGGTCAACTTCCAGATCTTCTAACTGGTCGCGAGTTAAAGTAGAAGGCCCGCTCCTCGGAGCGGGCCTTTTTGCGTTCGGGTTCCCGCTACAGACTTGCCAGAGCCGGGGCCTGGATCTCGCTGAAGGTGAGATTCTCGGCGCTGCTCCGGGTCTTTTCCTTCCAGGCCAGGAAGAGCTTGCCGTAGCTGTCCGTGAGGCACTGGTCGGCATCGATGCCAAGGTCGGCGAGCGTCTTGTCGATCCAGTCGGTCGGGCCCTCAGCCTCGGCGAAGATCCCGATGGGGGTCTCGTCGATGACCAGGTGGGAGCTGCCCTGGGACCACTCGGTGCGGTACTTCTCGTAGCGGAACATCGGGCCGTAGCCGATCCGCGTAAAGATCTCGGCGAGGGCCGGGCCATCGGCGACGGTGGTCTCGGTCTCAATGCGAATTTTGTAGTGGGAGGCCTCGGCTTCGGCGGGGTCTTCGTCGTCAGGATGGCGCTTGTGGGTCACCGTCCAAAGGGCGCCGTACTGTCGCAGCCGAAGGATCTGGTGGGAGAGACGCAGGCTCCGATCGGCGGTGTCGTAGAGGGTATTGCTCTCAAAGGTCCGCGGTGTGTCGAGATGAAACCCAAGGGAGGGAAGCCTGGCCTGGAGTGCATCGATGTCGCGGACGATAAATTTGAGCTCGATTTCAGCGCTCTGCATTCCCTCGAGTATACGGCGGTTTTGCCTGGGCGATACGATAAGTATGTGAGCAATGATCGACATGGCAACGATTCAGAGCGGCGGACCGAGCGGCTCGACGGGCACGAGGTAGGGCGAGCCGCGGGGCTTCTGCAGGCTGGCGGAACGGTCGCCTTTCCGACGGAGACGGTGTACGGGCTCGGTGCAAATGCGCTGGACGTCGCGGCGGTAGCCAGGGTCTTTGAGGCGAAGGAGCGGCCGGGCTGGGATCCGCTGATCGTCCATGTAAGCGACCGCGCGATGCTGGACCGGGTCGCAACGGTCACGCCTGAGGCGGCTGCACTGATCGCCGCGTTCTGGCCGGGGCCGTTGACCTTTCTCCTGCCGCGAACGGAGGCCGTTCCGGATGCGGTGACAGCCGGCCGGCCGCTGGTCGGGGTGCGAATGCCGCGCCATGCGCTTGCTCTCGAGCTGATTGCGGCCGCCGATCTTCCGATCGCTGCCCCCAGCGCGAACCGCTTCGGGAGGACGAGCCCGACCACGGCGGACCACGTCCTGCAGGATCTTGACGGACGGATTGATGCGGTGCTGGATGGCGGCGCGACGGAGGTTGGTGTTGAGTCGACGGTCTTCGATCCGGCCTCGGGGATGATCTACCGCCCGGGGGCCATTACGGCAGCCATGATCGCTGAGAGTACCGGCAAACCCGTGACGATCTACCAGGCCGTGCGCGGAGGGCAGCAGCCCGAGGCGCTTCCATCCCCCGGCGTCGGTTTGCGCCACTACGCTCCAAAGGCGACGCTGATTCTGGTGAGCGATGAAGAGGAGATGCAGGAGCGCGTCGGGAAGCAGCTCGGGCTGGCCCACCGTGTAGGCGTCATGCTGCCCGCCGGCTGGGCCTCCCCTCCGGGCGCGGTCGTCTTTCGGTGGGCGGGATGGAAGGATGCCGCGGGGTTAGCGAGACTCGTCTTTGCCGGACTGCGCGAGTTGGACGGTGCCGGGGTCGAGGCGATTGTCTGTCCGCTTCCGTCGGCTGGACAGGGCCTCGGTCTTGCGCTCAGGGATCGGCTGGAGAAGGCGGCCCGGCGGGTCTGAACCGCGGGTCACTGCGTTGGAACGAGCCTGTAGAGCAGGAGTCTGTGGAACCCGCAGCCGTCGCCATATACGGGCTGGGAGCCGACCAGTTGGAGTGAGTAGCGGTCGCTCAGTACGGTTTGCGTGACTGGCTGGACACGATCGAGGGTAAGTAGCCAGCCCGGTCTGAAAAGAGACACTGCCTTTCGGAGGGGCAGCAGTCCGAACCTGTCGGTGACGGCGGTCAACGGTACGCCCGTCAGCAGAGCCATCTCCTCCGTTGCTCTTCCGAGGACCACACGGTTGCCGGAGGCGTCGTGAGCGACGATGCTGGAAAGCTTCTGTGCAGCTTCGCTGTAGCTGTAAGACGGATACCGGGACCAGAGCAGCTGCGTCCTGATCTGGTCAACGCACGAGAGTGCGCTGACGGCAGCGAGTATGACTGCAAAGACGCGCAGTGGTCGCCTCTCCGATCGTGCGAGCTCCACCGTGCTGAGCACCAGCGCCATCGAACAAAGCAGGGTAGCGACAAGATAGTACCGCGGCCCGATCCAGCCATGGAAGGCGATCAGTGCTCCGTAGCCCGTTGCAGCGATCAGCGTTGCCACCAGCAAAGGCTGCGGGCGTTCTCTGCGGGCGGCGAAGTTCACGAGGACTGCGGCGATGGAGGTGACATAGAGGGCGGGGCCAATCGACAGGCCATCCTTCATGACGATCCAGACTCTGGGCAGAAGCATCCGGCCGTAGAGATAGCCTTGATTGATGACGAAAAAATGATGAAAGTCGTCACCACCCCCGTTCTTGAGCATCGCGATGTAGCAGAGCCCCCAGGAGCCCAACCCTGTCAGGATGACGACCGTAAGTGGGCCGAGCCGGCTGCGGTATGTCGAATCACAGCGGGACCAGACCAGGTAGAGCACAGCGGGTGCGAGAGCCAGCCCCGTGGTCTTCGTCAGAGCCATAGAGGCGAGCACCAGTCCGACGCCGACACACACCGGCAGATAGTGTGATCGGAGGCTGCCAAACCTGACGAAGGAGGCCAGCAGGAGGGCCAGGAGAAGTTCCAGAATCAGCAACGGTTCGGCGATGCCCAGTCGCGAGAACGCGAAGAAAAAAGGACTGCAGGCTAACAGGAACACGACGCCTGCGCCGGCGAGCCGGGTGCTGTACCGGTTCACCAGCAGTCCGCAGACGATAAGGCTGAGGCCGAAGATCGTCACATTCATCGCTCGAAGCGCATCGACCCCGAACCCGAAGACTCGGAAGATTCGATACGCCAGCGTTGGAAAGACCGGCAGGGCTACTCCTGGATTGAAGTCGCCGGGATACCGCCAATGACCGGTGAGCAGCTTTCGGATCCCCGCACCGGCGTACCAACCCTCATGCTGATAGCGTGTCCAGTCCAGCCATGTGGTGTGCGGGAGGTCCGCCCCCAGGTGTAGGTAGTGAAGGCAGAAGATTAGAACCGAGGCGATGCGAAGACCATCTGCCAGCAGCACCTGCCAGCTGTCCCGGGCGTGCGGCCATACGGCATCGAAGGCCATTGGCTTCTGCTTAGAAGGGTGCGCGACCAGAATCTGAGGAATAGGACCACTCCGAGGGAATGACCTATCGTAGCCCGTCAAAGGCGAATTATTGGCGAACAAAAACCGTGTGCACTAGGTACGGAAGATGGCCCTCAGTGCGCTACTTCCAGCTCAATGCTGAGCACTCTATCGAGCCAGCTGCGTCGCAAACGAGTCGAGCGACAGGTTGCGGAGGAGATTACGCCGCATTCCGCTGTACACCTGGTCGAGCCCGCGGCTGGCCTGCTCGATCCACTGGAATGAGGTGGATGCGGAGATCTGCTCCAGCTCGGCGCGGATGTCCGTGTTGCGAACAAGCTCCGGTGTCTGCGAATCCAGCAGCAGCAGGTCCTCGAGCAGCAGTGTCAGGGCGCGGAGCATGGCGCTGGTCTTCTGCTGGCCCTCGGCCCCGGCGCGGTAGGTCTCGGTCATCTTGAAGAGCGGGGTGTGGTCCGCCTCGGCGACTGCGCTGCGGATGAGCAGCAGCGCGTCCGTCCGGGCGGCGACGTACGTTGCCAGATCGAAGCCGAGGGCGCGCCCGGCCGCTCCCTGTGCCAGCCGGGCGATGAGGCTGCGCTGCTTCGCGGGCACATCAGGCCGATTGTCCGCCAGGAGCATCTCGATCTCCTCGATGGGGAGCGCTCCGAGGCGAACGGTGGCGCAGCGTGAGCGAATCGTCGGCAGCAGTTCGCCCGGATTCTCCGCGAGGATGATCAGGTGGGCGTAGTCCGGTGGCTCCTCGAGGACCTTGAGCAGGGAGTTCGCCGCCTCTTTCATAAAGCTGGCCGCGGTGAGGATAAAGATCTTGCGCGGCGCCTCGGACGGGAAGGAGTGGGAGCGCTGGATCAGCGTGCGAACCTGGCCGAGCTTGATCAGGAGCTGCGGCGGGTCCGGCGGAATGATCAGGACGTCGGGGTGCGGCTGAATCAGCACACGCGTCTCTTTTTTGTCCGTCTCGCGAAGCTCTTCCCGTGCGGTGACGGCGGAGGCGACCTGCTCCTCAAGGTCCGCCGCGCTGGCAATGCGTGTGCAGTTCCGGCAGACACCGCAGAAGCTGGCGAGCGACTGGCCGTTCGACCACAGATCCCGCGGCTGCCGCTCGCACTGGACGGCCATCGTCAGCATCAGGGCCAGCGTGTATTTTCCCGCTCCGGCCGGGCCGGCCAGGATGAGCGAATGGGGCAGGCGACCGGCAGCGATGGCCGTCCGAAGCTGCTCGACGGCGCTCGAGTTACCCAGAAAATCATTGAAGGTCGCGGGCAGCGTCAAAGAGGCTCTTTTCCCGGGCTATCGTACGACGTGGAAGGTGCGGTTCCAGCGGGTTCCGTCGAAGATGTGGATCAGCACGTGGAAGACGAAGGCGATGCGCTCGCTCGGGCTGGTCTTATAGATCTGGTCGGCCGGCGTCTTGAAGGACCAGTAGATGAACAGCGGCCTGCCGAGGATGTTCTCGCGCGGGACGAAGCCCCAGTAGCGGCCATCCAGGCTTCCGGTGCGATTGTCGCCCATGGCGAAGACCTTGCCGGGGGGAACGACGATGTCGTCGCCCTGGATGTGGCTTGGGAGCTCGACCGACCAGCTCTCGGTTGCGCCGTAGTCCGTGCTGGCGGGGATGCTGGGGAAGTCGTCGCGATAGGGGTTGTAGGCGTGGAGCGGGTCGCCATCGTTGACCGGCTTCGTGATCTGCGGCTCGTCCTGGGCGACGCCGTTCAGGTAGAGGATGCCGTTGCGGAGGTGGATATGATCGCCCGGGATGCCGATGGCGCGCTTGACGAGGATCAGGTCCGGCGTCTCCGGGTTGGGCTTGTAGAAGACGATCACGTCGCCGCGGCGAATCTCGCGGTAGGGCATGAAGAAGGCCCACTTGGTCGGGGGCGCAAACATGACGCGGTCGACCAGCGGATGGTCGCCGATCAGCAGCGTCTTTTCCATCGATGCGGAGGGGATCTCGAAGTTCTGGAAGACGAACGAGAGAAAGAGGTAGACCACCAGCATGGTGCAGACCGAGGCAAAGCCCTCAAGCGGGGTCTCGGTATCTTCCTGGCCAATCTTCGCTGCGGCCTTATCGTCCGGGCCGATCTCTACCGTCTTCGTCGACATTGCATCTCCGCGCATCCGGTCCCAGTGTATCGTCTGGAACGCCTTCGGGCGAAGTCGGCCGGGTACTCAGCGAAGTTCGTGGGCAACCGGCCGGAGACCGTCAGGGTCGGTTGCGCTCCGCCAGCTTCATCTGGACCGGGTTCTTCGGCCGGAGCGTGATCTTCGGCTGCAGCTCGATCGGAAACGTTGGGATGAACTTGAAGCTCCAGCGCTGCGCAAGGGTGGCGAGCGACAGGGTTCCTTCCATCCATGCAAAGGCTTCGCCGATGCACTGCCTGCTGCCTCCGCCGAACGGGAAGTAGGTGTACTTCTGGCGGGCTGCCTTTGCCTCGGGGGTAAAGCGGTCGGGGTCGAAGCGCAGCGGGTCCGGGAAGTACTCCGGGGTCCGGCCCATCATGTACTGGCTGAAGAAGACGTGGGAGCCGGCGGGGATGGTGTACTCGCCCAGCGTGACCTCACGGGTGGACATACGGCCCATGGCCCATGCCGGCGGGTACAGCCGCATCGACTCCGCAAAGACCTGCTCGGTGTAGCGAAGGTTGGGGTAGTCGGCGAGCGTTGCCAGCCGAGCCTCGGTACCGGTGCCAAGGACGGCATTCAGCTCCGCATGCATCTTTGCTTCGATCTCGGGGTGCTGGGAGAGGAGATACCAGGTCCACGTCAGCGCGTTGGCGACCGTCTCATAGCCCGCGAGGAAGATCGTCAGGACCTCATCGCGGATCTGGTCGTCGGACATGCCGGTATGCCGCCCCTGCGCGTCTGCCTGGTCGTCGGTCGAGCTCAGCAGCATCGAGAGCAGGTCACCCTTGTCCGGCGCTCCGGCAGCCATCTCGGCCTTTCGCTCGGAGACGAGGCGGTTCACCACGGCATCCAGCCGCGCCTTGGACCGGCGGAACTTGATGATTCCGGGCACCGGGAGGCGCATAAAGGATTCCAGCTTCGGGAAGGCCACCAGGAAGTTATAGAGGCCCATCACCGTGTTGACCTCCTGGTTGATGCTCCGGATGTCGGCATCTACCTCGGTGTCGAAGAGCGTGCGGGCGACGATCTCGAGCGAAAGCTCCATGCTGGCCGCAGCGATATCTATCTCCTCGCCGTCCTGCCACCGATCCCGCTGGGCCGCGCTGATCGCGACGATCTGGTCGGCGTAGGCGGCGATCCGCTGGCGATGGAAGGCCGGCGCGGCGATCCGGCGCTGGCGAATATGAATCGGATTGTCGGAGGTGATCAGGCCCTCGCCGAGCAGGACCTTCATGCGCCGGACGGTCCGCTCCTTGACGAAGCTGGAGGCCTGGTTGACCAGGACCTCGCGGATGTACTCCGGCTCATTGATGAAGACGATGGGCGTCCCCATGAAGCGATAGTGCGCAATGTTGCCGTAGGTCCGGTGCAGGTATTCGAAGAGGCGGATGGGGTCGCCCAGCTTGACCCACTTTTTGAAGGCGTAGAAGGGAAGCGAATGCGGCAGGCCCGGGGGCAGATTCTTGCGCGACTTCGGCAGCTCCGGCCCGGAGGCCCGCTTCGGCGCGCCGGCGGGAAGGTCACGCGGCTCGACCGGCACTTCGAGCGTGGGCGGCGGTGTGGTCATGCTTCTAGGATGGACTCTCGAAGCACCTGCGACAGGCCGCGCACCTTGTCGGTGACGATGCTGTGCACAATTCGCTCGATCTCTTCGATCCCGTGATTCTGTTCGATACAGACCACTCGTCCCGGCTCCCGCCCGGCGATCCGCACGTAAGCCGCGTGAATGCGGCCGTAGAACTCATCGGACTCGCGCTCAAAGCGGTTCTCATCGGTGCCATGGTTCTGCACATTGCGATGATTACGCCGGCGCGCACGGATCAGGGATGCCTCAAGCGGGGGCAGCAGGAGCAGGGTCAGGTCAGGCTGCAGGCCGCCGCAGACAGCAGCATGCAGAGCCAGCACGCGCTCGCTGCCAAGCTCCCGCCCGCCACCCTGGTAGGCCTCGGAGGAGTCGGTGAACCGGTCGCAGAGAACAATGCTTCCGGCGGAGAGGGCGGGCTCGATCACCTCGGCGATGGCCTGGGCGCGGTCTGCGAACATCAGGGTCAGCTCGGCGATCGGGTCGATCGGCCCAAGTGAAGCCTCGGAGCGGGAGTCCAGGAGGACGCTGCGGATCCGGTCTCCCAGGGCTGTCCCGCCGGGCTGACGGAGGGTAACCACGCTGTGGCCGTCAGCGATGAGCGATGCCGCAAGACGACGCAGCTGGGTGGTCTTGCCGGAGCCATCGAGACCTTCGAACGTGATGAAGAAGCCGCGCGACATGTGTGGAGTCTACCGCATGAGCTTGACGGCGGTGAACGCCTCGGCTGCCTCCCGGGTGGTGCACCGAGAGGACTTCCGATCAGCGTTTGGCTGGCGAACCCTGCCAGTGCACGCCGTCGGGAGCAAAGATGACGACC
>CAZZZQ010000041.1:0-2068 GCA_964658405.1 uncultured Sphingomonas sp. | reverse complement strand
AGGGACGGCCCTTTGACATGCTTCTCCTGCTGGCTGGCATCCGTATAGACCACCTTCGTCTCGCCGCTTCCGAGCACCTTGAAGCGATAGTGAAAGTCCTTGCCCGGCGCGAGGTTCTCGGTTCCGAAGCTGGCGGAGGGGTAGTCCACTTCGATGAGCGGAATGGCGACGGCGGTTCTGTTGCTGACGGTTGCCTCGACGTAGGCCGAGTGGCAGCCGGTCAGTGCTACCAGAGCGACTGCGGACGTGAGCGCGCGATAGAGATGCATGAAGCTCTAGGGTATCAGTCCACTCAGGGCGCTCACGCCGCCGATACTCAGGGCGCCAATGCCGCCGCTAACGAGAGGGACCGCGCGGTCAGTACAACCCCGGGTCGGCCATCGTGCAGCGTGGTCGGAAACGCGACGACGCTCCAGGTCACGGCATCGCTCAGGGTCTCCGTGAGATTCAGCAGTCCCTGCCGCGATCGCTCAATATATGACTCCTGCCGCTTGAGGACGTCGAGGATGATCTGCTCCCAGTTTCTGAGGGTCCGCGGCATCTCAGCCTGCATGCTTCGCCCGGCAAACCAGTCTCTTTCCTTGCCGAGATAGTCCGCCGCCGACTCGTTGCAGTAGACCCACAGTCCGTTCTCGTCGAAGATCTGCACCAGCACGTCTTCGCCCAGGGCGTGGCAGATTCGCGAATAGAAGAAGTGTTCCGCGTTGACGACGACCGGGGTCCCACGGCGCTTGGCATCAAGAGATTTGAGGGCCGCGAGCAGGTTCTCGTTGGAGCTGTATCCCTTCAGAAGATGCATGTCTTCCGCTCCTCCAAAATAATGTTCCAGCGTGGCGGACAGAATGATGATCGGGATCTCGGGGTGGCTTTTGCGAAGCAACATCGCGACATCACTTCCGAACTCGCCTGCACCCAGGTGATAGTCCAGGACTGCGATGTCGATCTGGCTGAAGAGCTCGACTGCCGCATCGTAGTTTGCTGCGGTCAGGCAATCATAGCCATGCTTTCTGAGGACGGTGGCGCGGACGATCAGGTTTGCCGGTTCGTCGTCCAGTAGAAGCACGCGCACCGGCACCGCCTGATGGTCGGGTCCTTCGGGGAGATCTATGATCATTGAAGCTAAAGCCTTTCGATCTGCGAGTTAGCCAGTTCGGATGTGTAAAAAGGTCGATTCGCAGTTAGCATACGGCGACCGCTACCGAACAGCAAGTATCCGTTTGTATCAACGGACACGTAAATTTCGCAGTAGTTCCGGCAGCCGGTTGAACAGAGCTACCGATCGTAACCACTGTCGGTTGTCCACCGCAGGATAGCCGCTGACGACTTTCCCGGGGTCTACGTCGCTGGGAATCCCACTCTGCGCAGTTGCCACCACTCCATCTCCGATCGTGCAATGCCCGGCAACCCCGACCTGCCCGGCAAGAATGACCCTGTTTCCCACTGTTGTGGAGCCCGCCAGCCCAACCTGCGAGCAAAGCAGCGTGTCGCGCCCAACGGTGGAGCCATGACCTACCTGGACGAGATTGTCGATCTTCGCGCCGGTTTTGATCCGGGTCTCCCCGATGGAGGCGCGGTCAATGCAGGCGTTTGCCTGGATCTCGACTTGATCCTCAAGGACCGCCGAACCGGATTGAACGATCTTGTACCAGCTCCCATCGATCTTTTTTGCGAATCCAAAGCCGTCTGAACCCAATATTGCACCATTCTGCAGGACGACATGGTCGCCTACCCGACAGTGCTCACGGACCACGGCGTGCGCGTGGGCAAAGAAATGGTCTCCAACCACAACGTGCGGATAGAGGACGACGTGGGGCAGCAGGGTTGCGTTGTCCCCGATTACGACATGGTCCTCCACGACGACATACGCTCCGATGTGTGCGTCCTTCCCGATCCTGGCAGACGGCGCGATTACGGCTGTCGGGTGGATCCCGGGAGTGTACAAGGGCGGCGTATAGAAGAGCTCGATCGCCTTCGCGAAGGCAAGATAAGGATTAGCCAGACGCAGGGTCGGGGCCGAGATCGGGGCAAAGGCCGGTTCTACGAGCACGGCGCCTGCGCGTGTGGAGCG
>CAZZZQ010000040.1:0-12822 GCA_964658405.1 uncultured Sphingomonas sp. | reverse complement strand
TCCTGAAGGAAGACCTCGCGCTTGCATACCAAACCTCAGCCCAGCTAGTCTCAGAGACTGTGTGACCGATGGCGAAGCGAACGCTTCGTCGTCCCAAGGAGACAGATTGACCACCTCGACGGAACACTCCGCCTACAACGCTGCAGCCTTTGCAGAGCAGGCACTTGCCTCCGCGCACGGTCTGGCAGCTGTCCTTGACCACACGCTTCTTCGCCCCGATGCCACCCGTTCGCAGGTGATTCAGCTCTGTGCCGAGGCCGCGGAGCACCGCTTCGCCTGTGCCATGGTGAACCCCACATGGGTTGCCACCGCGGCCCATGCGCTTGCCGGAACCGGCGTTCCGGTCGGCGTGGTCATCGGCTTCCCATTGGGCGCAACCCTTTCCAGCTCCAAGCGCGACGAGACGGTTCGAGTCTTGAAGCTTGGTGCCCATGACGTGGACATGGTGCTGAACATCGGCCTGCTGAAGTCCGGCAAACCCGAGGACTTCGACGCCATCAAGCAGGACATTCGCGGCGTCGTCGAGCTCGCACACGGCAGCGGAGCGATCGTAAAGGTCATCCTCGAGACCTGCCTCCTGAACTTCGAAGAGAAGCTGCGCGCCTCCGAGCTTGCCCTTGCCGCCGGCGCGGACTTCCTCAAGACCAGCACAGGCTTCTCAACCGGTGGCGCGACGACGGACGACATCGAGCTGCTTCGCGGAGCGGCAGGCGTCAACGCCGGGGTCAAAGCGTCAGGCGGAATTCGCTCCCTCGCCGACGCGACCGCCATGCTGCGCGCCGGAGCCAGCCGGATCGGCGCCAGCGCCAGCGTGAAGATCCTCGCAGAGCTCGCAGGTCACACCAGTTCGCCGGCTTCCACCTCCGGCTATTGATCATCTGGTCTACGCAGAAGAGAACGTGCAACGGGACCGGGGAGAGGGATAGTATCATCGCAACTCCTGATGTCCATGAGCGATAAGCCGCGGAGCGCCGGAGCGCTCGATCTCGATCCCTCCTCGCCGGAGCATGCTTTTGAAGGGGACTATCGCCCCCCTGCGCTCGAAGATACCGTCGCGCCGATCGCCGACCCAAACATCCGCGTCGAGCCGCTGCAGGTCGAGTTTCTGCACCGGCTCGCCGACGCGCTCAACTCGACCCTCGACGTCAACACGCTGATGCACCGCGTGTCGGACCTCGTCCGCGCCGTCATCGACTATCGCATCTTCGCCATTCTGCTGCTGAACGACCGGACCAACGAGCTCCGGATGCGCTTCCAGAGCGGTCATACGCCCGAGATCGAGCGTATGCGGATCAAGATGGGTCACGGCGTGGTCGGGCAGGCGGCCCTGCAGCGGAAGTCGCTGCTGATCGACGACGTCACCACGTTCCCGCAGTATATTGACGCAAATCCGAACGTCCGCTCCGAGCTTGCAGTCCCGCTGATCGTCAAGAACAAGGTGATCGGCGTGCTCGATCTGCAGTCGGAACAACTCGGCTACTTCACCAACGAGCAGCGCCGCCTGCTGGAGCTGACCGCCTCCCGCATGTCCGTTGCGATCGAGAACGCCCGGCTCTACACGCGTGTCTCGCGCCAGGCGGAGACGCTCAGCGTGCTGAACGACATCTCGCGGGAGATCACCAGCATCCTCGACCTGGACGATCTGCTCGAGCGGATCGGCCAGCTGCTGAAGCGCGTCATCGACTTTCAGATGTTTACGATCCTGCTCTGGAACGATCGCACGGACCAGTTTGAGCATCGCTTCTCGTCCCGGTACGGTGAGCGCGTGACCCGCATACGCATGGTGCAACTCGGCCACGGCCTGATCGGGACTGCCGCCGAGCAGCGAACGCCGGTGCTCGCGCCGGATGTCCGGAAGGACCCCCGCTACATCGCTGAGAACCCCGAGACCCGCTCGGAGCTCTCCGTCCCGCTGATCTACAAGGGCAGGGTCATCGGGGTGATGGACCTCGAGCACACACGTGTGAACTACTACAACGAAGATCACCAGCGGACGCTCAGCACGCTCGCCGCACAGGTCGCCATCTCGATCGCAAATGCACGCCTCTACCAGCGCATTCACGAGGAAGAGCAACGGATGGAGCGGGACCTGGAGATGGCGCGGCAAGTCCAGCTCCGCCTGCTCCCGGCGAATCCGCCCCGCATGAAACGCGCAGAGATTGCCGCCCGCTTTCTGCCTGCCCGGTCGATCGGCGGCGACGTCTACGACTTCCTCGACTATGGCCCGGGTCGCATCGCCCTCGCTGTCGGCGACGTCTCCGGCAAGGCCGCGCCGGCCGCGCTCTACGCCGCTCTGGTCTCGGGAATTCTGCGCTCACTTGCTCCGCAGCATCTGCCGCCCGGGGCCCTGCTGGCGGCGTTGAACGATCAGTTGCAGGAGCGGAAGCTAGCTTCCCAGTACGTCACGATGCTGATCGCCGTCTGGGACGACAGCACGCAGGCGCTGCAGATCGCCAATGCCGGCTCCGTCCAGCCGCTGTACGTCACCGCGGATACGACCAGCTTTACCAACGCGATCGACGTGCGGACGATCCAGGTTGAGGGCTTCCCGCTGGGACTCTTTCCCAACGTAGCCTACGAGGAGATGACGCTCCAGACCAATCCCGGCGACCTCATCGTCTTCTTTTCGGACGGCATCGTGGACGCGAACGACTCCAAAGCGGAGATGTTCGGGACGGATCGGCTGTGTACGCTGATGCAGCATCACCCAACGGCAACGGACACTGCGTCGAGCGCGGTCGATGCCATTCTTGATGCCGTGGCGCTCTTCCAGGGCGGCACCGAGCACTTCGACGACGAAACGGTCGTCGTCCTCCGCGTCCTCTAAAGCGCAGGTCGTTACACGCGAAGCGTCCAACACCCCGCGAGGCGCAGCCCGCCCGGCATCAGGGCGCCCTCCCGCACTCTCCCGCCCAACGATTTACGATAGAAGCAATGTCTACACTGACCGCCACCACGCAGATCGTCCGGCCCGCTCGCTCGTTTCAGGGCTCCATCACGCTTCCGGGAGACAAGTCCATCTCTCACCGCTACGCCATGCTCGCCGGACTGGCGAAGGGAACGACGAAGCTCTCGAACTTCTCGACCGGTGCCGACCCGCACTCCTCGCTCGCCTGCATGGAGGCGCTCGGCGCCACTGTCGATCGCAGCGACCCCGCGTTCCTCGCGATCACCGGCGTCGGCGGCAGCTTCAAAGCAGCGGCGTCCCCGCTCGACTGCGGCAACTCCGGCTCCACCATGCGGATGCTCGCCGGCCTGATCGCTCCCCACCCGCACACCTACACCCTGATCGGGGACGCCTCACTGACCCTGCGGCCGATGGAGCGCATTCGCAAGCCGCTCTCGCAGATGGGCGCACAGATCGAGTTGATCGACGGCCATGCCCCCATCACCGTCCGTGGAACCGCTCTCCGCGCCATCGACTTCGACACGCCCATCCCATCCGCGCAGGTCAAGACAGCCGTCCTCTTCGCCGGGCTGCAGGCAGAGGGAACCACGTCCCTCTCCGAGAAGATTCGCACCCGTGACCACTCCGAACAGGCCCTCCGTGCCTTCGGCGCGAAGCTCGAGCGCACCGGCGAGACGCTCTCGATCTCCGGCGGCCAGAGCCTCTCCGCAATCAATGCGACCGTCCCCGGCGATCTCTCTTCGGCAGCCTTCTTCCTCTGCGCCGCCCTGCTCTTCCCCGACTCCCACCTCATCCTCGATGCGATCGGCATGAACCCCACCCGCGCCGCGCTGCTCGACGTCATCGTCGCGCTCGGCGGAACCATCAAGGTCCTCAACATCGAGGAGCATCACGGGGAGCTGATCGGCACCATTCAGGTCAATCGTTCTGCGGGCGGTCTGAAGGGCATTGATATCAACGGCGCACTCTCGGCCCAGCTGATCGACGAGCTGCCTGTGCTCGCAGCGATCGCGCCCTACACCCGCGACGGTATCCGCATCCGCGATGCCAAGGAGCTGCGCGTCAAGGAGTCCGACCGCATCGCGCTGGTCGCCAAAAACCTGCGCGCCATGGGAGCCGAGCTCACCGAGCATGAGGACGGCCTAGACATCCCCGGCAACCAGCAGTTGCACGGCGCCACCATCGACTCCGGCACAGACCACCGTATCGCCATGGCCTTCTCGATCGCCGCTCTCCGGGCGACCGGCGAGACCGAGATCCAGGGCGCCGAGGCCGCAGCCATCTCCTTCCCGGAGTTCTTCGAGCACCTCGATACACTCAGCCGGCGCTGACGGCTACCGCTGCGGGTACGTGTCGATGAGGCTTGCAAGCTCTCGCTTGACCTCATCGACCGAAACCTCATCGATGATGTAGTCCGGCGGGCATGTAACCATATCTGCGTTCTTCAGAATCCTATACCGGTCATTCCCGAGCGGCAGCCACTCGATGACCGGCGACCAGGCCGGCGCAATAATCACCATCGGCAACTGGACCGTCCGCCCGACGTGCATCGTGCCCGTATCAAGCGTCACACCGACGCGGCATCGTGCAAGCAGCGCCGCCATCTGCTGCAGACTCGTCTTTCCTGCAACGCTCGTGGTGGACTCCGGCGCCGAAACGCCAGCGCGTAACGTCTCAATCGCCGCCGCCTCCGAAGCCGTCCCGACGAAGACGATGTGGGCTCCATACGCGGCGATCAGGAAGTCAGCGACCGCCTGAAACCGCTTCGGCCGCCAGCTCTTACGCTGGGTCGGGCTGGTCTGCGTGACAAAGACCGCAACCATCTGCCCCTCGCGCACTCCGCTCTCACGCAGCGTCTGCTGTGCCCAGAGCTGGTCGGCGTCGCTCGGAAACATCTCCGGCTCGTAGTGCGGAACTGCCCGGGCAAAGCTCTCGACAATGCGCAGATTATTGTCGATCAGACTTCGTGCCGGGTCGAAGCGCAGGGTCTCCCGGTAGAGCTGCGGGACCTCGGTGAAGCCAACCCGTGAAGACGGCCCGGCCCACAGGTCATGCAGGGCGATCATGGTCCGTTCATTCCCCAGCGTCGTCAGCGACGCATAGCGCTCGCCTTTGAAGGGATTCTGAGCTCGAAGCGACTGTGCCGCCGCCTTCAGATCCTTCAGGGGGCTGGGTGTCTCGACCAGGGCATCGACCGCAGGATTCCCGCGAAAGATCTCGAGCGCCATGCCGCTGGCCACCACGCCGATCCGGCACTCCGGCATTGCGTCTCGAAGCGCCCGAACCAGCGGCGTCGCGTGAACGGCCGTCCCAAGCGCCGTCGCATGCTGCAGCAGAAGGAAGTTCCGAACCTCGCGCAGCGGTTGACGATGGCCCGGCCGCACCACTCGCTCCATCGCTGCGAGACCTGAAAATAAGGCTCCCTTGGCTGCCTGCGCTCCGGACACACACTCCCTTTCAAGATCCCGCCCCACCGTCTGCGGCAGGAGACAACTGGTCAGACGAAACCGCCAATCGCACCTTAGATATAACACGCACAGTGCTGTTAACCTATGGGAGGTGATCGGTTAACTCATGCGAATTACTCAAGCGGTCTTCGGCGTCTTCCACCACTTCGAGCTGGCGCACCAGCTCCACCGCAGGCACCACCTGCAGAAGATCTACTCCACCTGGCCCTGGGCCCGGCTGAAGCGCGAGGGCCTGCCCCGCGAACTCGTCGGTTGCTTCCCGCTCTTCCACACGACGGACTACCTCCTGGCCCGCACACGCTTCTATCCGGCCGCCGTCTCCTCCCTCATGAACTCGTGGAACGCCCGCGGCTTTGATCGCTGGACCAGCAGCGTCATCCAGCCCTGCGATGCCTTCATCGCCATCTCCGGCGCCGGCCTGCTCACCGGCAGGACCGTCCAGTCCCGCGGCGGCAAATTCATCTGCGATCGCGGCTCCACGCACCAGCGCTACCAGGAGCAGCTCCTCGCCGCAGAGTACCGCCGCTGGGGCGCACCGCAGCCCCTCGAGAAGCCCCACATCGTCCTCCGCGAAGAAGCCATCTACGCGCAGGCCGACGCCATCACCGTCCCCTCCACCGCGGCCCGCCGATCCTTCCTCGAGATGGGCATCGCCGCCGACAAGGTCCACGTCATCCCCTACGGCGTCCGCCTCGACAGATTCCAGCGCACCGCAGCGCCCCCGACCGACTCCTTCGAGGTCCTCTTCGCCGGACAGGTCAGCCTCCGCAAAGGCATCCCCTACCTGCTCGAAGCCTTCTCGCGCCTCAGGCACTCGAGCAAGCACCTCACCATCGTAGGCAGCGTGCAGGACGACCTCCGCGCCCTGCTCCCCAGCCTCCCGCAGGAACATGTAACCTTCACCGGCTCAATCCCGCAGGCCGAGCTCGCCGCAAAAATGAGCGCCAGCCACCTCCTCGTCCTGCCCAGCGTCGAAGAGGGCCTCGCCCTTGTCCAGGGCCAGGCGATGGCCTGTGGCTGCCCCGTGCTCGCAACCCGCGCAACCGGCGCAGAGGATCTCTTCACGGACGGCGTCGAAGGCTTCATCGTCGAAGACCGCGACGTCGATGCCCTCTCAAACCGGCTCCAGCAGGTCGCGGACGATCCCGCACTGCAGCAGCGCCTGAGCGAAGCATCGCTGCTCCGCGTAAAGAATCTCGGGGGATGGGATCAGTATGGTGACACATGGGACGAGCTGCTGCACCGTCTCACCGGGCAGCCGCGATAGCAGCTACATCTTGTAGCGGCCCATCTCGTCATCGTTCAGATTTTCGAGCCACCGCCGCAGCTCTTCCGTATTAACGCTCTGCGACCCGTCCGAGAGCTGCCGCGTATTCGCAATCACATCGCGATGCACGTAGATCGGGCAGTCCCACCGGAGCGCAAGCGCAATCGCATCGGAGGGACGCGCATCCAGCGCAATCGCCTCCCCCTCTTTGTCCATCCAGATCAACGCATAAAAGGTATCGTCGCGAAGCTCTGAGACGACGACCTTGCGGACACTCGCATTCAGCCCATGCGCCAGGTTCTTCAGCAGGTCATGCGTCATGGGCCGGGGCGTCGTACTCTTCTCCAGCTCAAGCGCAATCGCATTCGCCTCGAAGACTCCAACCCAGATCGGCAGGATCAGATCGCTCGCCACATCCTTGAGGACGACGATCGGCATGTTGGTGACCGGATCCATCATCAGGCCGCGAATCTGCATCTCGATCTCGACCGGAACCTCAAGGCTTGGCTTCATCTAGTTCACCCCTGCAAGCGCCAGCTCCATCACCGGCGATGCACCACCACCCTCAACCGCCGCGCCCAGCAGACTGTTCGGGAAGGTCTGCGTAATCCGCACCTGCTGGTAGCTTCCCAGCGCCGGCAGAATCAACTGGCTCGTCGTAAAGTTCACCGTCTTGTTCTGCGAGCTGCGCCCGATAACCTGGTTCCGAACCTTGTTGTGGCCTTCGACCATCAGCTCCATCGTCTCGCCAAGATGCCGCTCGTAGTTCACACGCTGAATCTCGCGCTGGCGATCAAGCAGAATCTGCAGCCGCGCCGACTTCACATCATCTGGAATCGAGTCCGCCATCGTGATCGCCGGCGTGTTCGGCCGCGGCGAATACTTGAACGCAAAGATCGCGTCGTAGCCCACCGCTTCAAGCAGCGTAGCCGTGTCTTCAAGGTCCTGATCCGTCTCGCCCGGGAAGCCCACGATAATGTCCGACGTGATGCTGATCTTCCGCTTCGCAGCCTTGATCCAGCTGATCCGCTCGAGATACCACTCACGCGTGTACTCGCGATTCATCGCCTTCAACACGGCGGTCGATCCACTCTGGACCGGCAGGTGAACATGGTCGCAGAGCGTCGGGACGGCGTCCATGACGTCGACAATATCCCGCGTAAAGTCGCGAGGATGCGACGTCGTGAACCGCACCCGGCGAATCCCCGGAACACTGCCGACCGCTCCGAGCAGCTCGGCAAAACTCATCTTGTTCGAAGGGTCGTCATACGAGTTCACGTTCTGCCCCAGCAGCTGAATCTCCGTGAAGCCGGCATCCGCAATCCGTCGCGCCTCTTCAAGCACCGACACAGCAGCGCGGCTGCGCTCCTTGCCGCGCGTATACGGCACCACGCAGTATGCGCAGAACTTGTCGCACCCCTCGATGATCGTGATGTACCCGCGATGCGGATTGGTGCGCGCCACAAACTCCGTCTCAAAGGTCTCGTCGGTCTGGCGGTCGTCGAGCCCGGTAATCCGCTCCTCGCCGCGCTCCAGCCGTTCGAGCATCTGCGGCAGGTTCCGGTACGAGGCCGACCCCGACACGATCGAAACATACGGCGCGCGCTCGAAGATCTTCTCGCCCTCCTGCTGCGCCACGCAGCCGATCACGGCAAACTTCTTCCCTTCGCCCTTCATCCGCTTGTACTCGTTCAGGCGGTGAAAAACCTTCTGCTCCGCCTTATCGCGGATGGAGCAGGTGTTGTAAAGAATCAGGCCGGCCTCAAGCTCATCCTGGACCTGCGTGTAGCCCTCGTGCACCAGCGTCCCGATCACCTTTTCGGAGTCGTGGGCGTTCATCTGGCAGCCGAATGTTTCGATGTAGAAAGTCTTGCTCACCTTCCTAGTATATCGCCCGCACCTCCGTATTGACCGGTAGATCGGGGCCTGGACCGCGTCAGGTGCCCTTGGTGTGCGGTCTCCCGCAGAAATTTGCCCCGTACAGCGTGGGTCCCCGGCTATACTCGGCGCATGCGGCTATCCCTTGCTCTTCTCCTTGCAGCCTCGGCTGCGTGCGCCCCCGTCTCGCAGGCCCAGAGCTTCCGCGTGACCATCCCCGCCGATGCGCGCCCCATCACCACGCAGGGCGCCCCCGCGTCCGCCCCCGGCCCGATCGACGGTCGCCTGCTCGTCATCCTTTCGAGCGATCCCAGCGAAGAGCCCCGCATGCAGATCAACGACACCCCGAAGTCGCAGATGATCTTTGGCGTGACCCTTGACGGTGCCAAGCCCGGCTCGACCGTTACGGTCGGCGACGACGCCTACGGCTATCCCGTCCGCCATCTCAGCGAGGTTCCGGCCGGCGAATACACCGTCCAGGTCGTCTTGAACCTCTACCAGACCTTCCACCGTGCCGATGGCAAGACCATCAAACTGGCCCCGGATCGCGGCGAAGGCCAGCACTGGAATCTCGCTCCCGGCAACCCCATGAGCGCCCCGAAGAAGATCCGCGTGGACGGCAAGGGCACCCTCATCGACCTCGCCCTCGACAAGGTCATCCCGCCGGTCAAGGTGCAGGAGGACACCCAGTACATCCGCCGCATCCGCATCCAGAGCGCCCTGCTGACGAAGTTCTGGGGCAGCCCGGTCTTCCTCTCGGCGACCGTCCTCGTCCCCGAGGGCTTCGACAAGCACCCCGACGCGCGCTTTCCGCTGATGCTCTTCCACGACCACTTCAACGACGCCTTCTCCGAGTTCCGGACCACGCCGCCCGATCCGAACCTGAAGCCGGACTACTCCGAGCGCTTCCACCTCGCCGGCTACAACCAGATCCAGCAGAAGGAGGCCTACGCCTTCTACCAGCAGTGGATCGCGAAGGACTACCCCCGCTTCCTCGTCGTCAAGATCCAGCACGCCAACCCCTTCTACGACGACTCCTACGCGGTCGACTCCGCCAACCTCGGCCCCTACGGTGAGGCCATTGAGACCGAGCTGATGCCCGCCGTCGAGAAGAAGTTCCGTTCGCTCAGCGCAGGCTGGGCACGCTTCCTCTACGGCGGCTCAACCGGCGGATGGGAGTCGCTCGCCGCCCAGATCTTCTACCCCGACCACTACAACGGGGCCTTCGTAGCCTGCCCCGACCCGGTCGACTTCCACGCCTACACCAACATCAACCTCTACGACCAGCCGAACGCTTTCTATATAGAGGGTGCCCACAAACAGGTCGAGCAGCCCTCCATGCGCGACTACCTCGGCCACACGACCATCACCCAGCGCGAGGTCAACCAGTACGAGCTTGCTCTCGGTGATCACGGTCGCTCCGGCGAGCAGTACGACATCTGGCAGGCCGTCTACGGACCAGTCGGTCCCGACGGCTACCCCGCGCCCATCTTCGACAAGGAGACAGGCGAAATCGACCACACCGTCGCCGCATACTGGAAGCAGCACTACGACCTCAACGCCATCCTCCAGCGCGACTGGCCGACCCTGCAGCCAAAGCTCGACGGAAAGCTGCACCTGTACGTCGGCGCGGACGACACCTACATGCTCAACGACGCCGTCTACCTGATGGAAGACTTCCTGAAGACCGCCAGCCCGGCCGCGCATGCCGAGGTCAAGTACGGCCCCCGCGCCGAGCACTGCTGGAACGGCGATCCGACCCTGTCAAACGCCTACTCCCGTCTCCACTACGAGACGATGTACGTCCCGATGATCATGGACCGTATCGCGAAGACCGCCCCCGCTGGAGCTGACTTGAAGAGCTGGAGATACTAGGCCACTCCGACCAACTGTCATCCTGAGCGAAGTCGAAGGACCTGCGGTTCGCGCCCGCTCCGTCGCTATTGGCTAAATCGCTTCTCTTCCACTACGCTGGCTAACGGCACCTGTCGCGCGCGTTCTGCGACGCCAACACCTCGATATTGCAGGAGAACCATGTCCGTATACCGCGTCCCCGCTCTTCTCAAGCTCTCGTTCGCCCTCTGCATCGCGTCAGCCGCCTTCGCCCAGACCCCCGACATCAGGAAGCTGCCGTGGATGGGAGATGCCGGCAAGCGGCTCTCGCCCGACCAGCGTGCCGACATGGTCGTCAAAGAGATGACCATCGACGAGAAGATGCAGCTGGTCAACGGCACCGGCTGGGGCGTTCTGCGGGCGGGTGACCGCGTCCCCGCCCGCTCCAATCTTGGCGCCGGCTTCCTCGACGGCATCGACCGCCTCGGCATCCCCGATATCAACGAAGCCGACTCCGCAGTCGGTGTCCGCATGGCCGCGCTCCAGAGCCGCTACGCAACCCTGCTCCCCTCGGCACTTGGCGCAGCGTCCAGCTGGGATCCGGACTCGGCCTTCCTCTATGGCGCAGTCATCGGCCGCGAGCTCCGCCAGCAGGGCTACAACATGTCCATCGGCGGCGGCGTCAACATCACCCGCGACCCTCGCAACGGCCGCAACTTTGAGTACGCCGGCGAAGATCCGGTCCTCGCCGGGACCATGTCCGGCAACCTGATGAGGGGCGTCCAGGCCCAGCAGGTGATGGGCGACATCAAGCACTACGCCCTGAACGACCAGGAGACCGGCCGCAACGTCGTCAACGTCCTGCTCGACAAAAAGGCCATGCGCGAGTCAGATCTGCTCGCCTTCCAGGTGGCCATCGGAATCGCTCAGCCCTCGGGCGTCATGTGCTCCTACAACCTGGTCAACGGCGACTACGCCTGCGAGAACGACTACCTTCTAAACCAGGTCCTGAAGAAGGACTTTGCCTTCAAGGGCTTCGTCCTCTCCGACTGGGGCGCAACCCACAGCACCGTCAAAGCCGCACTGGCCGGCCTCGATCAGGACATGCCGGGCGACGACGGCTTCTTCGGCGACAAGCTGAAGCAGGCCGTCCAGAGCGGACAGGTCCCGGCAGCCCGGCTCGACGATATGGTGCACCGCATCCTGCGCAGCATGTTCGCCGCCGGCGTAGTCGATAACCCGCCCGTCCGCATGGTCGTCGACCCGTTCAAGGGTCGCGACGACGCCCAGCACATCGCAGAAGAGAGCATCGTCGTGCTCCGCAACGAAGATCACCTGCTCCCGCTCAAGCCGGCAGGCCCCGGCTCGATCGTGCTGATCGGCTCCCACGCCGACGTTGGCGTGCTGTCCGGCGGCGGTTCGGCGCAGGTCGACCCTCCCGGCGGCAACGCCATCCACCCCGAGCCCGGCTCCGCGAAGTGGGGCGAGCCGACCTACTTCCCGTCGTCACCCCTGAAGTACATCCGCACTAAAGTAGCTGGTCGAAGCGTCACCTTTGATCCCGGCACCGACCTCGCCGCCGCAGCAAGCGCGGCAAAGTCCGCCGCCGTCGCCATCGTCTTCGTGAACCAGCCAATGCGCGAAGGGATGGACGCACCGACACTCTCACTTCCCTACGATCAGGACGCACTCGTCGATGCAGTGGCCGCAGCAAATCCGAACACCATCGTCGTCCTCGAAACAGGCGGCCCGGTCTCCATGCCGTGGGTGAAGAAGGTCAAGGGCGTGATCGAGGTCTGGTACCCGGGCATCGGCGGCGCCCAGGCCCTCGCGAACATCCTCTTCGGCGACGTCAACCCGTCGGGCAAGCTCCCCGTCACCTTCGCCAGAACCGAAGCCGATCTTCCCCAGCCCGAGATCGTCGGCATGGACAGCGCGATGAAGAAAAAGCTTCGGGCGCCCGACGAGAAGGTCGCCGGCGGCGAAGAAGAGAAGCCCCTCAGCCAGTTCGATCTCTCCTACAAGAGCGAGGGCGCGAAGGTCGGCTACAAGTGGTTCGACGCCGAGCACAAGGAGCCGCTCTTCCCCTTCGGCTTCGGCCTCTCCTACACCACCTTCACCGAGTCGGGCCTTACCGTCGACGCAGCGCATAAGACTGCAACCTTTACCGTAAAAAACACCGGCCAGCAGGCTGGAACGGAGGTCGCACAGGTCTACGTAGCGCTTCCGGCAGCGGCAAAGGAAGGCTACAAGCGGCTGGTTGCCTGGCAGCGGGTCCCGCTCGCACCGGGCGAGTCGAAGACGATCACCGTGCCACTCGATCCGCTCTTCATGTCCGTCTTCGACGTTCAGAAGGACGCCTTCACGCTGCTTCCCGGCGAATACACCGTCATGGCCGGCTCGTCATCCCGCGAGCTGCCGCAGAAGGCGATGCTCAAGATCAAGTAGATCTGCCCCCGGCGAGCGAT
>CAZZZQ010000039.1:0-12866 GCA_964658405.1 uncultured Sphingomonas sp. | reverse complement strand
GTTTGCGGGCCTTGCAGGCCCGCAAACTACGAGGATTAGCCTACGAAATCCACATGTGCGCGGTGGGGGATAATCCCGCGGTCGAAGCCCATGTCCAGCAGCTTGCGGATGGCCTCTTTGCCGTCCTCGCCGTAGTTCAGCGTGCGCTCGTTGACGTACATTCCAACGAAGCGATTTGCCAGGGCGGGATCGAGGTCGCGTGCGAACTGCATGGCGTACTCAAGAGCCTCTTCACGATGATCGAGCGCGTGCTGGATGCTGTCGCGCAGCGCATCCGTGGTGATCTTCATTACCTCAGGACCGAGCGAGCGACGAATGGCATTGCCGCCGAGGGGAAGGGGCAGGCCGGTCTGCTCGCGCCACCACTGGCCGAGATCGAGGATCTTGACGAGTCCGTCGTTCGCGTAGGTGAGCTGGCCTTCGTGGATGATGAGGCCAGCGTCAAACTCGCCCGATACGACAGCCGGGATGATCTTATCGAACGGAACCATGACGGTCTCGATCTCAGGATGAAAGAGCTTCAAGGTGAGATAGGCGGTCGTGAGGGTTCCAGGAATGGCGATGCGGGTCTTCTTGACCTCGTCGAGCGAGAGCTTGCGAGTCGATACGATCATCGGTCCGTAGCCTTCACCGACGCTTCCGCCGCAGGACATGAGGGTGTAGTTGTCCTGGAGGAAGGGATAGGCGTGGAAGGAGATTGCCGTGACATCGTAGAACTGCTCGTCAATCGCTTTATGGTTCAGCGTCTCGATATCGGTCAGAACGTGGCTGAACTTATAGCCGGGGACGCGGACCTTGTTGGTCGCAAGACCATAAAACATGAACGCGTCATCGGAGTCGGGACTGTGGGCGATGCTGATCTCTTGAACGGTGGTGCCTGTAGCGGTCATTGCTGAATCCTTCATGATTCTTGTTGAGGCATTTCGGCTGGCGCAGACGTCCTGCTTAGGACTGTTGCCAGCGTCGAGTGGCGTTATAGAGTACGGCGGCGGCGACGATCTTTACGATTTCACCAGGAATGAACGGAGCAATTGCCAGATGCCATGCGGCGTTGGCGTTGAGATGAAGCAGGGTCGCGAGCCAGCCCGCACCAAAGGTGTAGATGATGGCAGTCGTTCCGACACCCGCGGCGAGCGCACGCAGCGTGGGCGTCCACGTACCGAGGCGCACCAGCCAACCGGCTGCAGCGGCTGCGAACGGATAGGAGAATAGAAAGCCCGCCGTCGGCCCAAGGAGTTGTGCTACGCCACCGGGACCCTGGGGAGTGAAGACTGGCATGCCGGCGGCACCCTCTGCGAGGTAGAGGACCATGGCGGAGAACGCAGTAGCTGGTCCGAGGATCATGCCGATCAACAGAACGGCGAAGGGCTGCAGGGTCAGCGGAACGGGCGAGAAGGGAAGCGGCATGGAGACGTGTGCCGCTACAGCCACCAGTGCGGTTGCGCCGATCGCGAGGCCAGCTTTGCCGAGCAGTGTGCCGCCCAGGGTCTCGCCTGTGGCTGTGTGCTCAAGAGGGCTGGAGAGTGCCGAGTTTGTACGATTCATAAGATCCTTTCAAAGGTCTAACAGGATGATCCATCGAAGCGGTACAGAGAGCTGTGCTGGAGTGGCCCGGCACTTCAGGCGATTCCGTACGGAGGGCAAACCGAAGTCCGCCTGCATAAGAATACCAAGGTCCGTGAAAGAGTGTGTGCAGGATTACGTTGCCATCGAAGGACAGGGCGCAGAGCTTTGTTCGATGACAAGTCTGATTCCCTGGGGAGGCAATCCCGCTTTTCGCTTGACGCCAGAGGTAATGAAATCTCTACTCATGATTGATGGCATACAAGAGTCAAACTCCGGCATCGCACGCGCAACAGGGTTTCGTCAGGGGCGTAGTGCAGAAGATCTACATGGGGCGGCGTCGAGTCGCGACGTGCGCCGCTGCGCTTCTCGCGGTTGGCCTTGGCTACCACGTGGTCTTTGGGCACAATGGCCTTACCGCCTACGAGCAGAAGAAGCTAAACAGCGTCTCGCTGGATCGCGAACTCGGCACGTTGCAGCATGAAAATGAGCTCTTGAAGGGGCACGTGGATCGGCTCCAGAATGACCCCAGCGCGATCGAACATCAGGCTCGGGAGGAGCTGCACTACACGAGGCCGGGTGAGGTGATTTACACGCTGCCTGCAACCTCGCAGCCTGCCAACTCTAATTCGCCTGTCCCGCCCCCATCCGCGAACTAAAGTCCGTGGCTGGTGGACGGGGCGACGGTCGGATCGGCTGCATGCTTTTTGTGAATGTGTTTCCTGATGTCGGGGTAAAACTCAATCAGCAGAGCTCCGAAGGAACCCTCCGCGGTGACTTCCAGTCCCTGCTCCATCGTTAGCCCGAAGCCACGCTCCGCCTTGGGGTAGTATAGGTTCGAAATACCTCCCGAAGCGATGTTTCCGAGGACATTGGAGTAGTTCGGCTGTTTCTTCCCGTTGTCCCCTCTGCAGATCACGGTCGTGGAGAGAGAGTACAGGAAGCGCTTCTTGAAGGTTCCTTCTCCCATACGGAAGTAGCGCGGATCCTGGTGCAGGAGCGCCGGGAGGGCACCGTTGCCGATGATCGCTCCGTCGAACTGGTCTGCGTAGTTTGCGGCGTATCGCTTTCCGAAGCCTGCCGCACCTTGTCCGTAGCCGTGACGCAGTCCATCCGGGTCAATCGAGCTGTGGGAGTCCGTCGCCTGACCATACCCGGAGGTGACCAGTGCCAGGCCGAACTGATAGGGATCAATCGCACTGCGGAAGGCTGCACGCATCTTCTGCCTGGGACTGAGAGGGACCGAGTTTCCGTCCAGTACGGCATTGAAGTTTGGAACCACGCCGCCGATACGCTGGTGCAACTCCCGCTGAGACTCCTCCTCCGCGGCCCGTCGCCTCTCTTCGGGCGTCATGGGCGCCTTGGGGGGCTGGGATTGATCTGCCTGCTTTGATGAGGAAGACGTCTCCTGATCGACCGTACCGGTGGCAGACGAATTCAACTGGGGCCGAGGATCATCCGGGAGGTGAAGGGAGCTAAGCTGCGCAGAGTCCTGAGCCTGAAGCGTTGGCATCGACAACACTGAAGCGGCCAGTACTACGGGCATACATAAGGATCGAAAGGTCAGATGGATCACATGCTAATTTTACCTGAAAGAGCGTGACGGACTGTTTATCCGGCTGCAAGAGGACCGTCCGCGTGTCTACCGCAGGCATCGTAGAGGACAGGACGTACGGGAGACTTTTGAATGAACTTTGACTTGAAAGAAGTAAGTGCTCACGAGACCTATAACCTGATGATCGGGTTGATCGCGCCGCGGCCGATTGCGCTGGTGACGAGCATGAACGAGGACGGCGGCCTGAACGCAGCTCCATTCAGTGCGTATAACTATCTCTGCACTGACCCGCCGATCATCGGCATCGGCGTGACCGACCGCCCGGGCGGGGGTTTCATTCCGAAGGATACCGCGAGGAATATCCGGCGGACCGGCGAGTTCGTCGTCAGCGTCGTCACGGAAGATCTCATGCAACAGATGAATATCTGTGCGACCGCCTTCCCGCCCGATGTAAGCGAGATTGACGCTGCCGGCCTTGAGGTGACCGACTCACAAATGGTGAAGGTTCCGCGTATCAAGCAAGCGCACGCGGCCTTGGAGTGCGTCGAGTTCACGACGATGGAGATTGGGCGCTCCCGCATCATCTTAGGGAAGATCGTGGCCATGTATATAGAGGACCAATATGTCGATCCGGCTGGCCCGTACATTCGCGCAGAGGAGCTTCACGCGGTGGGAAGGATGAATGGCCAGGGAGCGTATGTCCGGACGCGGGACGCCTTTATTACCCTTCCGCGAATCCCGTACGAGCAGTGGAAGAAAGATCACTCCTAGTTAGAAGTTAGAGCGTCAGGACAGAAAATTCTTCAGCCAGGGGTCCTCGGAATGAACGAGGGCCTCTGTGGTGTCATGGAAGACGATTTTGCCTTCGTTCAGAACCAGGAATTTCGTGCTGGGATCGATTCCGCCCCCCGGGATGAGCTCCATCTTTCCGCTTTCATTGTTGAAATGATTGGTAGCAAGCGTAAAGGCATCCTGTAACCGGTGTGTGATCAGGAGCGAAGTGGCGTGGGAGACGTCACGCTGCTTGACCACCAGTTCGACAATCGTCGTCGATGTGATGGGATCCAGTCCGCCGGTAGGGGAATCGTACAGGATGAGGTCAGGGCCGGTGATAATGGCGCGGGCGATCGAGACGCGCCGTCGCATTCCGCCTGAGAGCTCGGAAGGAAACTTGTCGATTGCCTGTTCCAGGCCGACGAACTTGAGGGCTTCAACAACTCGCGTATGACTCTCTTCGTCAGAGACATTGTCCTCGTGGAGTCTGTACGCAACGTTTTCCTCGACTGAAAGTGAGTCGAAGAGCGCGGACTCCTGAAAGACCATCCCGATTCTCGAGCGGAGCTTGTAAAGATCGACCTCCTTCATGGAGGTGATCTCCTGCCCGAAGATCGAGATCGTTCCACTATCCGGGCACATCAAGCCGTTTGCCAGCTTCATGAGGACCGATTTTCCACAGCCTGCCGGGCCGAGGATGATCAGTGTCTCGCCAGCAGCGACGGAAAAGGAGATGTTCTGGAGAACGGTCTTCAGGTCGAACTTGATGGAGACATCATCGAATACGACGACAGGTCCGTTTTCGGCCGAATTTGTCTCCTGCGGACTGGAGTCGGGGGACGTACTCAATGGAAGATTCCGATCATGGCACGGCTAACGAGGAAGTCCACCACGATGATGAGGACGGAGGAGACGACCACGGCCTGGGTGGTGGAGCGGCCGACCCCCTGGGTTCCGCCCTTTGTGTTCATTCCGAAGTAGCAGCCCACGGTCGCGATGATGAAGCCTGAGAAGAGCGGCTTGGTGAGGCCCTGGACGATCCCGGCAAAGTCGAGTGCACGGTACGAGTTGTGGAGGTACGACGAGGTATTCAGCCCGAGAATGGTGACACTGACCAGGGCTCCGCCGGCAATTCCGACCGCATCGGAGATGATCGTCAGAAAGAAGAGCATGAAGACGGTGGCAATCAGGCGTGGTGTGACGAGCTTCCTGACCGGGTCTGTTCCCAGGGCGCGCATCGCGTCGATCTGCTCAGTCACCTTCATGGAGCCTAATTCGGAGGCCATACCGGAGGCGTTGCGGCCTGAGACCATAAGGCCTGTCAGGACCGGCCCCAACTCCTTGACCATGGAAAGCGCCACGAGGTTACCGGTCATGCTGACGGCGCCAAAGTCCTTGAGTGCAGTCGCTGACTGCAGGGCAAGCACGCAGCCGGTGAAAAAACCCGTCAAAACTACGATAGGAAGCGAACCAACTCCGATCGCATCCATCTGGGAGAAGATGTCGGCCCAGTACCGAGGGCGCGAGAATATGTTGGCGATTGCCCGGCCGGCTAGCTGGGAGTAGCCCTGCACCGCGGCAATTCTTTCTTTGGCGAAGACCTCAGGGGAAACTATAGGCATGTCGTTCTCAGGCTCAGACTATCAGATGCGCGCAGCAGGACATCGACTGCTTTCGATCTAAGCTTGTCCGGATGACGTTCTGAAATGAGAAGATAGAGGGGATGATGTCTGATATGAATGCGGCCGTTCTACACGGCAGAGAAGATCTGCGGATGGAGCGAATCGCTGTCCCTACAGCCGAGGCCGGAGAACTGGTTGTGAAGGTGGGTGCGGCCCTGACCTGCGGAACCGACCTGAAGGTGTACAGGCGTGGTTATCACGCGATGATGCTCAACCCTCCAATCCCTTTCGGGCACGAACTGGCAGGAATCGTGACCCAGGTCGGCGCTGGGGTGGAAGGGTTCGAAGAGGGAGACAGGGTCGTCGCGTTGAACTCCGCGCCGTGCGATCGATGCTACTTCTGCCTTCGCGGGCAGCAGAATCTCTGTGATGATTTGCTCTTCAATAACGGTGCCTATGCGGAGTTCATCCGGATTCCCGCCCGCATTGTAGAGAAGAACACGCTCATAATCCCGGATAACACGCCCTTCGAGCATGCAGCACTGACTGAACCGCTCGCCTGTGTCGTCCGCGGATTGGAAGAGAGCGGAGCCCAGGCGGGCGACTCGATGATCATCATCGGCGCAGGCCCGATCGGGCTGATGTTCATGCACGTCGCGCAGCTCGCGGGTGTCGACGTCATCGCTGTCGTCAAAAGAGATGATCAGGTAGAGACGGCAAAGCTCTTCGGTGCTCGGCAGGTGGTACGAATCAGCGAACTGGACACTGTTGAGGCTGCCCGGGCTTTGACTCCCGAAGGACGCGGGGCCGACATCGTCATTGAAGCGGTTGCAACGCCCGAGACGTGGGAGTGGGCCGTCGATATGGTCCGGAAGGGCGGCCTGGTGAACTTTTTTGGCGGCCCGCCAAGCGGGACGATGGTGCAGCTCGATACAAATCGGCTGCACTATGGGGACATTACCCTGAAGGCGAGCTTTCATCACACCCCGGCGGCGTGCCGGACCGCGCTGGCCCTGATCACCAGTGGCCGCTTTCATTCCGCCGAGGCCATTACGGGCCGCGTGGCGCTCAATGATGTTCCTGCTATCTTTGCGGCGATGCTCACGCGCGACGGCGGATCGAGGGAGATCAAGACAGCGGTCTTTCCAGGTGGGATCCGATGAGTGTCGAGACGATCATGTGGGACGCCCTGGATGAGGGACCGGCGGAATATCGCACTCCTGCGACGCGGCCCTCGCTCGAAGAGGCACGTTCCTGGTGTCGCCAGCTGGCGACCTCTCACTACGAGAACTTCCACGTTGCAACCTTTTTCCTGCCTAAGCGGGTACGGCCTCACTTCGAGAGCATCTATGCCTACTGCCGCGTCTCGGACGATCTCGGAGACGAGGTCGCCGATCCCCAGACGGCGACCAGACTTTTGGACACATGGGGTGCGATGCTCGATGAGTGCTACGACTCGCCCTCGCAGTCGAGGCATCCGGTGTTTGTAGCTTTGCACGAGACGATTCAAGCGACGACTGTTCCCAGGGAGCTCTTTGCCCGCCTGCTGAGGGCGTTTCGACAGGATCAGTTCAAGACACACTATGACTCCGTCGCGGAGCTGATGGATTACTCGCAGGATTCGGCGAACCCAGTGGGCAGGCTGGTGCTTTGGGTTTGCGGTTACAGGGAAGAGTCGACGGCGCTGCTCTCGGATAAGATCTGCACGGCGCTCCAACTGGCGAATTTCTGGCAGGATGTTGTCGAAGACGATGAGCGCGGTCGGCGGTACCTGCCGTGTGACCAGATGCGCCGCTTTGGAGCGACCGACCAGCAGATCAAAGAGCGCAGGTTCACCGCCGAGTTCTGGCGACTGATGCAGAATCTCGTAGAAGAGACGCGGAAGATGTTGCGCGAAGGAAGCAGCATCACGACCCATGTTGATGCGGAACTCGCTGTGACGCTGCGACTGTTTTCAAAGGGCGGTGAGGCAATTTTGAACGCGATCGAGGCCCAGGGATTCGATGTTCTCCGCCACCGTCCAGAGGTTTCGAAGGCAAAGAAAGTGCAGCTTCTGGCGGGCGCGATCGCGGGTAAAGTGCGCGGAGTCCTGTCTTGAAGCTGGAGGATGCATACGCAGCGTGCCGCAGCATCGCAAAGCGAGAGGCTAAGAACTTTTACTACTCCTTCCGCGTGCTTCCCGCACCCAAACGTGACGCGATGTGCGCAGTCTATGCGTTCATGCGGCGCGCGGATGATCTCGCGGACGACGAATCCATCTCGATTGCGGAACGCCGGCTAGCGATGCACGCGTGGATGCTGGACTGGCGGACCTCCTGTTTGTCTGGCGAATCTGGCGATCCGGTGTTCATTGCCCTGAAGGATACCCAGCAGCGCTTTGCGATCTCCGATCAACTGCTCGAAGAGCTGGTGCAGGGAACCAGCATGGATCTCGAGGAGTCAGGTACGGGGATCGGTGTCGACGTAGGAATCGGATTGCTTGGCTATCGAACGTTCGACGAACTCTATCGGTACTGTTACCTGGTCGCTTCAGTGGTCGGCCTAGTATGTATTCGTATCTTTGGCTATAGCAATCCGCGAGCGGAGCTCCTTGCAGAGAAGACGGGCATAGCCTTCCAGCTCACCAATATCCTGCGCGATGTGAAAGAGGACGCAGAGCGGAGCCGGCTCTACCTTCCGATTGACCTCCTGGACAAACATGGCGTTACTCCGGGCGACGTACTCGAAGCTTCGAACGGCCGCACCATGAAGAATGCCGAGCGTGCCCTGATTCAGGACCTCTCTGCGCGTGCTCATGACTACTACGCGGCGTCCGCCGAGTTGCTCCCGCTGATCGATCGGGACAGCCGCGCCGCACTTTGGGTGTTGGTGGAGATCTATCGCGGGCTGCTCGAGCGCATCGACGAGCGCAATGGGGATGTCTTCAGCAGCCGTGTCAGCGTCCCAACGTCGGTGAAGACGCTGATCCTCGCGCGCGGTGTGGGGAAATCTCTCGCGAACAGGGTGCTCGGGTGAGTGTAGATCGTGATGTGATCGTCGTGGGTGGTGGTCTGGCAGGATTGTCGGCCGCGTCGGCACTGGCGAGTCATGGCCACGAAGTGACGGTCCTTGAGCGCAGGCCGGAGCTTGGCGGCCGCGTTTACTCTTATCTGCATCCCGCACTCGAAGAGACGGTTGACTCCCAGCACGTGGTCCTCGGCTGCTGCAGCAACCTGCTCGATCTCTGCGCGAAGGCCGGAAGCAGCGAGTTGATTCGATGGTATGACGAGCTCCTGTTCCTTGAGCCCGGTGGGCGTCGAAGTGTGATGAAGCCCGGTATCCTGCCTGCGCCGTTGCACCAGACGATGAGCTTTCTCCGTGCCCCGATGCTGTCGGTACGGGACAAGATTGGCATTGCAAGCGGGCTGATGGAGTTCATGCGCGGGTACCCTGCAGACGACTCTGAGAGCTTCGCTAACTGGCTGAAGCGGACACGTCAGACGGAGCGCTCGATTCGCCACTTCTGGGAGCCGGTCGTCGTGGGTGCGCTGAACGACGGCTTCGAGAGTTGCTCGACGAAGTATGCCGGTAAGGTCTTTCACGAGTCCTTCCTGTGCTCGCCGGAGGGTGGCCGCCTTGGGATCCCGAATGTTCCCCTCAGTGCGTTTCTCGCGCCGATCGCAGAGCACTGCCGTCTTGCCGGGGCTGACTTGAAGCAGAAAGCTGGTGTTGAGCGGATCGAGCAGATGTCCGATGGCCGATGGCGCGTTGTGACCGAGGGCGAAGAGCTTTCCGCAACCTCCGTCGTCCTCGCTGCGAACTTCAAGGAGGCTCAGCGACTGGTTCGGGATCTGCCGGGCGAGCCGTATGACTTCAGCCACTTTGTGTCTGCGCCGATCACGACGATTCAGCTCTGGTACGACCGGGACGTCATCGGAGAGGACCATGCTGTTCTGCTCGACACGCGGATCCAGTGGGTCTTCACGAAGTCTCGCATCCGCCGATGGACCGCTGAGCAGGGATGCTACCTGGAACTGGTCGTGAGTGCGTCCTGGCCGGAGCTTTCGATGGGCAGACAGGAGATCCTCTCGGATGCCTTGCGGGAGCTCGAACTTTTCTTCCCAGCAGTGAGGGAAGCTCGCCTTTTGAAGAGCGGTGTGCTCAAAGAGGCGCGCGCTACCTTCTCGGTCCTGCCGGGGCTGGACGCGACACGGCCTGCCGCGAAGACGAACTGGCAGGGACTCTATCTCGCCGGCGACTGGACGTCGACAGAGTGGCCCTCAACGATGGAGGGAGCGGTTCGAAGCGGGCGCCTTGCTGCCGGGGCGGTTGTGGGGAGCCGAGATGCGTTTCTTGCCGCTGAGACTCCCGCTTCGGGGCTGATGCGCTGGATCTCCCGCAGTCGCTAGTGCGTCAGCAGGGCCACGCCTGCGCAGACGAAGATTGCGGCAAACCAGCGCCGATGATCCACGTTCTCATGCAGGAAGAACTTTGCGGCGACGGCGTTCCCCAGAAAGGTCAGGGAGGCGCTTGCCGGAGCTGCGAGCGAGACATCTACATTGCTCAGGGTAAAAAGCAGCGTGAAGAAGCTTAGCGCCATCGAGAAGACGCCCCAGAGAAACATGGGGCTGCCAACGACCGCTTTGACTGCTCCCATGAAGCCGGAGGTCGCTCGAATGGCATCAAGGTCTCCGATCCGGCGCATTGCCCCTGCAGTCAATACGTCGCCGGCGACTGCCGTTCCTGCGATCGCTATGATAGAGACCCAGGTTTGAACCGGGGATGCGGTCGTCATTTCGGCTCCGCAAGGGGAATGGGGTGTTCAGTGAGTGCGGGGCCTGTCGCGATGAAACCTACCCCACCGACGATCAGTACAATTCCGAGCCAACGATAGGGCGAGACATACTCGTGCAGCCAGAACTTCGAAAGAAGCGCAACGATCACGTAGCTGAAGGAAGTAGAGGGAAGGACGAAGGTGAGGTCAGCCCAGCTGAGTGCCGTCAGGTAACTTGCAAAGAAGCCGATCAGCATGATGATGCCGCCGATAACCCAGGGGTTCTTCAAGGCAATGAGGAGGAGGCCGAGGTTTTGAAACGAGACCGTCCCAACCTGCGACATTCCGTGCGACAGCATGGTGTCGCCAAATGAGGCTGTAATGATGACGCAAAGCAGGATCAGATACTGTTGCGTATTGAGTGCGTGTTTCATTCTTTCCTTCAGATGCGTGCGTCCGGGGAAACGTCAAACGGCGTCAGGCGCATCTCCGGCTAGGATCTACAAAACAAAGCGGCCAGCATGATGCATGCTGGCCGCCTCGTGCTTGAAAGGGCTTCCTCAAGCGTTCATGCTGACCGATTCCTGCGCCTTGGTTGCATTCGCTTCCTTCGCCTTGCGGGAGGCCTTGTTGCGCTGTGAGCGAAGCTTCATGAAGTCCTTCGCCTCAGAGTAAAGACGTGGCACATCGCGGTTGACGATGGCCTGCCAGACGACGCGGAACGCCGCCTTGGGGCGGAAGTAGTATTCGTCATAGAAGCGGTGAACCATCTCCATGACGTACTCGACCGGGAGGCCAGGATATTCGATGTGCGCCATCTGGTGGCCGCCGTCGTCCGACATCGCTTCGTTGGTAATGAAGCCCTTCTCCTTGGCGAAGTCAAAGAACTCCGTACCCGGGAAGGCGTGCGCGATAGACACCTGGATGGTCTCGCAATCAAGCTGCTTTGCGAACTCGATGGTGTTGCGAATCGACTCCCTGGTCTCACCCGGCAGACCGAGGATGAAGTCACCGTGGATGACGAGGCCGAGCTTGTGGCAGTCGCGTGTGAAGTCGAGAGCGCGCTGAACGGTGGCACCCTTCTTGATGTTCTTGAGGATCTGCGCATCGCCGGACTCGTAGCCAACGATCAGGAGGCGGCAACCCGCATCCTTCATCGCTTTAAGGGTGTCATAGTCGGTCGTGACGCGCGAGGTGCAGGACCACGTGAGACCAAGTGGCTTCAACTTCTCGCAAAGCTCAACGGTCCGCGCCTTCTGGATGTTGAAGGTGTCGTCGTCGAAGAAGAACTCTTTTACATGGGGGAAGAGCTCTTTTGCCTGCTTCATCTCGGCTGCGACATCATCGGTCGAGCGCTTGCGCCAAGCATGTCCGGAGAGCGTCTGCGGCCAGAGGCAGAAGGTGCACTGAGCAGGGCATCCACGGGTCGAGTAGAGGGCGACGTAGGGATGAAGAAGGAACGGAACGTTGTACTTGGTTACGTCGAGATCGCGATGGTAGATCTCGGTCGCCCATGGCATCTCGTCGAGCTGCTCCGGTGTGACCTGTGCACGATCCGGATTGTGCAGGATCTTCCCGGTTTCCTTGTCTTTGTAAGAGACGCCGAGAATATCGGTCAGGGGCAATCCGTTCGCGAACTCTACAACGGAGAAATCGAACTCGCGGCGGCAGATGAAGTCGATCGCGGGGCACTCGTTCAGCGCCTTGTCAGGTGAAGTGGTCACTGGCGGTCCGACGAATGCAATCTTGATGGAGGGGTAGGTCTGCTTGATCACCTCAGCCATCTTCTGGTCGCCATCCCAGCCCATGGTGCTGGTAAACAGGACGAGGAACTCGTAGTCCTTGAGGATCTCAACAACTTCCTGCCACTTGATGTGGTGCGGCGGGGCATCGAGAAGGCGCGAGCCTTCGAGCATCCCTGCAGGGTACGTGAGCCACACAGGATACCAATACGACTCGATCTCACGTGTAGCAGGCCAGCGGGAGCTGGCGCCACCATCGAACTTCTCAAAGGAGGGCGGGTTCAGGAACAGAGTCTTCAGGGGTGTCATCACTACCTTGTAGTTTACCACCGTGCATGGGTGGATGGTGGGTTTGTGGGAACTTCCAGGCAACCATATCGGCACATTGTCGATATAGCGCAATAAGGTGCCTCATACGGCTTCAGGGGCGAACCGGTGCCGCTCCCACAGAGGTTGAAAGTGACTTGAGCCATGGCTCGAGCTGCCCGGTCTGACGCAATAAGTTGACCTGCGTCTGACGGAGCTGGGTGGTGGTGTCGAGAACGCCGAGAAACTTCTCTCGTTCGGCCAGGCGTGCGTTCTGCTCGTCCTTAGGGGTCATCTGCTTGCCGGACGAGTTTCCATTGCCATTTTCCAGCTGCACCAGCATGGCTGCGAGCTGCTGCTGCGCGAGTTGCTGATCAAGTTCGACTACTTCAAACCGTGCGGCAAGCTCGGCTGCGGCATGCTTCAGCTTCGTACGTCCGTCGAGGAAGACATCACGCTGCTGATCGGCATCATGCATCGCCCGCACCGCTTCGGCGGCAGAGCCCCTGGCCTTGGCCCGGTGCGCTACATCGAAGAGGGGAAGCGAGATC
>CAZZZQ010000038.1:0-12960 GCA_964658405.1 uncultured Sphingomonas sp. | reverse complement strand
CGAGACCGCACAGGCATACGACGTCACGCTGCGCGATCTCCTCTAAGCGAGCCCTCCGGCGCCCTGCCAAGTTGAGGCCTTTTCCTTGTGCAAGGCTACCAACGGCACTCATTCGACCAGGACCCGTGAGGAGATCGGACACAGATGAAATGTCATTACTAAGAAAATTCTGAAAGAATGTCGGCGCGTTGGGTGGCAAGAAACTAGCCGCCGAAACCTGATTTGCTAGACTTGATGCGCAACGCGCTACTCTTACTGCTTTACTTGGAGCAATACCGTTGTTGGCAAAAAGATTAGATCATAATTTTGAAATCCACCTCCTGTAGACCGTTACGAGTATGCTGACGCATATCGCCAGGTTGCCCAAAGCGATGACACCAATCTGCCTCGGCGAAAAGTCATTGAACTTATAAATCATCAATAGGGCCATCGGCAGCCATAGACATGCTGCGACAACGATGATCAGTGTGGCTTGTCTTGTAGACGGAGAACTCTTCAGCACCAGGCTCCTTTATCTGTTAGTTGTGGCAGACGGAGAATCCAAGGAACCCTCCGACTCCCATCGCGTTGTCCGCAGCGGAGATCGCATTATCAGCGAGACGCGGAGCAGCCATCGTGCCAGTTGATGCGAATCCTCCCGTCAGACCAACTGTAGCCAAGCTTTCTACAGCTGAGGCGTTAGCACCATATTGCGCGTTTCCAGTAATTGCAAGCGTTGCAGCACCTGATACTGATCCTATGGCGGAGGCATAGTTCGAGATTTTATCCCCTGTTGCGTACCTTCCAGAGATTGCACCATAAAACTGCGCTCCGCCGCTAACGACATTAGACAAGCCACTATATGCTGCATAGAGCGAGAGTCCACCCGTCTCCGGGCCAGCAGCGATGCCAACCCCGATCTTCAGCACCCCTATTCCTAAATTGAAAAGTCCACTGGCAACCGCCTTGCCTTCAGCACACGGGTTACGTGGATTGTTACTTGGAGCAGCGCGTATGCACAAATGCCGAGCCTCGTCATAGTACTGACACGCGCCTTCACTCGTCATGTGCTGTCGTTTGCTGCCCTTGACGCGAGAGCAGATATTTACATAAGCCAATCGTACCTATAGCGACGACCACAGCCATGCCGATCCAAGCGTTCTCCCATCCCGTGAGCGCCGTTAGCTGTTCATGCCAAAACATGCAGTAGATGGTTCCCAAAATGAAGAGTATGGAACAGACGCCAACTACCTTCATTCGGCGCGTACCACCTCTCACCAAGTACATAAAGCCGAACGACAGCAAGGCGAAGATTCCAGTGAAAAGCAAAGGGAGGAATAGTCGCTCTCCTAGACTCAAACTCATTTCGGGCACCCGAAAGCATACCCATACGCAACTGTCAGCGTATCGAAGCCAAACTTCGCTAATCCAACGACAGAAGCAGCTTCAGCCGGTGTGGCTGCGGTTGTCGCAACTCCACCGAACGCAGCAATGCTCGCCTCTCCACTCAGCGAAACGAGAGCGCTGTCTGTTCCAAGAAAGGAGTTGACCACTCCTTGAATAGCTGCGCCTCTGACCGTGCCACTTGCGCTACCAATGCCCTGGATTGTCTGCCTTCCTGCCAACCGAAGCGCATCGTTTATCGGTACCCCGAATGCTGGACCACTGAGGTAGGTATTTATCGGGTTTGGCGAAGGGCCGTTGCCAGTAGCCGCTAGCCCCAGATTTAAGAGGCTGCTGACAGAGTTTCCACCTAGAAAGCTGGCAACCTTGCCTCCTCCAAATGCAGCTCCGATGCTGTGAGCCTGTCCATACTTAGCGGCACATGCGAGTCTTGAAGCGACACCACTACTTGGGGCAGGACCAGAACTGCCAGATGCCGGCAGTGGGCAAGTAACTACCCCTCCATTTGAGAGCGCGCATTGCCCTCCTGGCTGCCCGTAAGGACCGCCATATTCCGTTAGATACCATGGTCCGGGCGACGGACCCCAATTAGGTGAACAGCTGGAATCGCCTTGGTCATATGTCGTGCCGCTCGGTGTCACAGTAACAGTGATGCTGCTTGTGCAGTTCTTTCCCGTTGGGTCAACTGCAGAAAATGGGTTATCTAAGGTATAGCTATATCGATTGAGACTTTGCGGGTCAGTCGGATTGTAGCTCCCGTCATACGGGTCAGGGGACATCCATCTTCCTTGAGTCGGCGAATACTGGCGAAACTGAGCATGGTCAGTGTTGGATTCATTGTCATGGTCTAGGCCCGCAAAGTGAAGGTTATCTTGATCCGAATATGCAATGGACACACTTTCGGAGTAACCGTCGCCGAAGGCAAGCGACAGATCGACAGTAGCGGCCTGACCTTGATAATTAGTTCTCAATCTCTCTGTCCCCTCCCAGTCCTGATGCTCGTAGAACGTCTGCCCGTTGTAGTCACGAAAGGCGATCTGCCGACCATCCGCATAGATTCTACCCTCATTGCCAAAATTATTGGCTACGATCCAGGTGGAGGTCCGGCGGCCCGTGAAATCATACAAGAACTCCGAGACGCCATAGTTCGTAGGCGCTTTGACACGATTGTTCAACGCGTCATAGATGTATTGTGTGATGCCACTAGAATCGACTTGTAGAACATTCCCTTCAGCGTCATACGTATAGCTGTGAACACCATCATTCAGCCAATTACCAGCGGCGTCATAAGCGCCAGAGGTCAACTGATTATTAGTAGCGTTGAACGAAACATTAGTGTTTGGTCCGCTGGGCGATGAAGTCTGCTGCAACCGATTTCCGTAGCGATCATATGTGTAGGTGTAGTTGTTGTTTGCGCCAGAGACTGCGGTCAGGCGATTAAATTCGTCATACCCGTGCCCTTGACACTGGTTGATCAGCGCATCGCAAATCCCGATCACGCGCGAACCACTGAGGGCCACAGTGTATCCATATACCTGCGTATTGCCAGGACAGTACGCCGACGAGCCGAGGGCATTGTTGCCAGTGCAAAGCCATCCACCACTCAGGCGTCCCATCGAATCATACTGTTGGACGACGCTTGTCCCGTTACCGAGAGAATAGTTGGTTGCGCCGTAGGGACCGTTAGCAACATTCGACATGATGTTCGGGGGGTTGTAGCCGCCCGCATAGCTCTGGTTTGTCATCGAAGTGATCTCGCCCAGCTGAGATCTGCCATATGAGATGGCACCACTGGCACCATCAGCTTCATATGTCAGGTTACCGGCAAGATCATAAGCAAACTGCAAGGCGGGGCGACTGTTTATGGTGCTCGTGCCGCAAATCGAAGGGGCACATTGCCACATCGTGGTCACATGGCCCATCAGATCGTAGCTGAACTGATCAGCGGTTTGCGTTGGACCGGCCGAGCCACTCGCCGCTCCAGCTAACATCCCTTTTGCATTATTCGAAGTTGCGGAAAATCCCAGATTGAAATTGCCGTCGTAAAAGTATCCCTTCTGAGAGGTGAGGTTGTCATCATAGGTAACGTTCGTGAGGCGTCCTAGCGAATCGTACTGACTTGTTGTATGCGTGATCGTTCCGGCATTACTCTGGTTGGCGCGGGGGCGACTCCGCACAACTTGAAGGCCCGTGGTGTTGTAGGTGTATGAGTATCCAGTAACGCCTCGTTCGGGCTCAGTCGTGCTTGTGGGGCGGCCAGCTGGATCGGTCTGGAATGTGCGGCTCTGAGCACCCTGACTGATTGTCGTGATGTGATTGACGAGATCATACCCAAACACTGTCACAAACCCCGTGCCCGCGATATCCATATTCTGGCCGTTGACGGCGCAATTGGTGGGAGATTGACCAGCGAGCGTGTTCGATGAGATCTCACAAATTCCAGAGACTCTGCCAAGGAGGTCGTATTGTGTGATTTTTTGGACGCCATTCACGTCGGTCGTCTTTACCGCCCGGCTTTGATACAAAGAGGTCGCCGTGCCGTCGGCATTGACAGAGCTCACGACCCGACCGAGGGCATCGTAAGTGTAGGACGTTCCGGTGTTCGAACAATGCTTCGCAGGCGAGAAGCCGGCCCCGGCGTAAGGGACGGACTGAAACTGCAACAAGCCCGATGCATCGTAACAATAATCAACCTGATACCACTGAGCATTCGAGTTGGACTGCCCATTATTCAATGCGACCCTGCTGGTCCTTCCGTAACCGTCCAGGAGGGTCTGGTTGTTCGTGTTTACTCCATTACTGACAGCCTGATATACTCCGAATCCGTTTGGATAATAGGTATATGTTGCACTTCCGATCGGCATTGAGATTGCCAGCGGCCGCAGGAGAGAATCGTATTGTGTAATTTGAGTGGTCTGATTAGCGTTCATCCCTGTGACTGATATCGGCATCGCCGATTGTTGATCGAAAGCGGCAGAGGTTGAAAGGGCTACATTGCTTGAGGGGGTCGGCAGATTTGTTGTGGTCACAAAGGTGCCTGTCGAATCATAGCCGTAGGAGGTGGCGAAGCCACCTTGATCAGTCGTCGACGTCGGCATGCCGGTATCGTTATACGTGGCCGATGTAGACAGGTAGACACTTCCCGCGGAAGTATGGGTTGAGGTGAGATTTCCTCGAGTTCCTGTAGCAGAGACATGGTTTGGAAGCCCTGATGTCGAAGATGGCGTCACTTCATCGTATCCATAATAAGAATACGTGAAGGCGTTTCCACTTGCGTCTCGTTGAACCGAATTATTGATCACCGTTGTACTTGTCGAGTTTGCATTGATCCCAGACCTACCATACGTTCGCGTCCCGTCGGATGTAGCACGTGTCAACGATCCGACGGTTCCGTCAGGGTTTATTGCTGCCCCGCTGCAACCGCCGCTGTACGTGTAATTGATCAAGCCGCCGGTCGGAAGAGTGATGGAGGCGAGACGTGAGGTTACCGCTCCGTCGGACGCCCCGCTCGTACCCTCATAGGCAAACGCATAGAACGATCCATCGGCGAAGGTGACTCGATCAATCAAGTTGGCACTCGTGCTTCCGTATTCCGCAATATTCGGGCATTGGAAGTTGGTGCGTACGGTATACGTCCGGTAAGAAATGGTTGTTGTTGCCGATGTAGCCCCGTTGGGCTGCAATGTGACTGGATAGCTGAAAATACGTGGACTGCTCCCGCTGATCGTCAAGGCGTTCGATCCGGAGGTGTCCGTGAAGATTCCGCCTCCTGAAGAGGTAATCTCGTTGCCGTTTGAGTCCACGATGTTCGTATTGTCTTGACCGTTTGGCGAGAAGGCTGGTGTGATGAGCGAGCCATTCCGCGTGCTGACTTGGTATCCATTCACAACAGCGTAACCAGAATTATCCTGAGCAGACCCGTCTCCGCTAACGGTATCGTCCCCGCCAGATAGGGGGCAGGATCCCTTAATGGAGTAATTGAAGAGATGATTGGCGCCGAAGGGATCATGATATACAAACTTATTTGTATTTTGAGCCGGAGGGACTTGCCCTGAATAATTGGGAGGGCGAGGACAGGCTTGCTGTGTCTGGGAGTATGTAAGATGCCCGGCAAACGATGTTCCATTAAGAACGCCAGTGAACCCCCAAGATGGGTCTGGAGTCCACGACGTTCCGCTGGCTGACACCGTCGGCGTCCAGACCAACCCTTCATATTGCAGCGAGTAGGAGAAAGGCAATCCCCGGCCTTGACGATTCACGATGGGGATCGAAAACTGCGTATTGAGATTCCCTATATTAATGGAATCGAATGTCGGTTCAAGCGTCGCAAACGGGTAATGTCCTGTTCCGAGCATTTAAGAGTGACCAGCTACGGACGCAGAAAGGAGAGCAAGGAGGGTCAGAAACAGTTTCATTCTCGGCCTCAAAGATTATTCGGAAGTCACGCTGATTACTTGGATATCGGCTTGGAGGTTCCGCTGGACGAAGCGCTGGATATGATGAGGAATCATAAGGCCGGCATCTAATCGATAGTCGCTATATACAATCGAGATCGGCTTTACATTCGCAGTCGTGTTGTCCAAGATCTCGTTATATTCAAGCCTCGCGGGAAGCGATGTGCCCAGATCGTAGAGGACATCAGCGGCCAACGCCTGTTGTACATTCTGAAGGTTCTGTCGAGCGTTGTCTGGCATCACTGACAAATTTCCAAAGCTAGGCAAAAAACGAACGCGTTTCATGCCGGCGGTGATATCTGTGACGACTGTTTGATCTAAGACGGTAGACAATCCGGTCGAAACCGATTGAACTGCCATCCAGGGCGCGAACCAAGGAATATTTCTCAAGCAGTTATTGTCGGTCAACGGAATGGTTTTTCCCTTCGAATCCATTAAGGTGCAGAATCGAATATCTGAGAAAGATGTCTGAAGAATTTGGCGTGGAGCGTCCGTCACATTCCAATTCTCAGAAGTGGATCCATCCGCACCGCTCTGCAACTGGACGGTCCCTGACTCCAGTGTTGAACCTGCGCTCCACTTCACAGTGGTTTGAAACGTCACCGTGGATACGGTCTTTCCGGACGAGATGGCAAACTGGGCCTGCTTTAGGAAGGCTGAGAGATCAGCTTGAGCGAATGCAATGCGAGGTTCTGTGCAGAAAATCATTACGCAAAAGGCGGACGCTGTCCAGAATCTGAGATTAGAAAAAGGCTTCCTGACGAGCTTTATGACGGCTTGCACTTCGGACAAAGACCAAGGCATGGATCCTCCATAAAACAGAACAGTAAAGCGCTTCCCCAAAGACAATGAACACAGATGATAGAAGGTGAGCGTAAATGGATGTTGATTTGAAAGCTTGATTCTTAGCAAGACGGAGCCTAATAAAACTTTCTGCCGAGGTCAAGATAATTTTAGCTTTCTAATTCGGGGTCGACCCGACTATTGAGTTCTTGCGAAATTAGCGAATCTTGTCCTCCGCGCGAGGGTCCACCTCGCGTTCACACGACGCCGTGTTCGAGTGCTAGGGTGACAATCGCGACCACATACCAAGCGAAAGTTGCGAAGAGCGCTTTCAGTGACGACGAGCTCTCGGATCAAATAAGAAGTGGTAAAGCCCGCGACCTCAAATGATGGACGGGCTTGGCACGTAATGTTCCGGAGTGATCTCCTTATAGAGCGAGCCGTCCTTCATGGGGATGACGCTCTTCAGATCATCTGCCATTCGGGTCACATTGCAGTGGCCTTGACCGCCATAGTAGATTGAGCCGTCATCGTCCTTGTAGACCATCGGATCGATCGGATGACGTGAACGCGGTGACGGAGCATCTCGCCGACGATGCGCTTCGCTTCCTTCTGGCTAACAAATTGAAGACCGCGCCTCCCGCGCCTGTTGTCAGGTCGCCCCCCCGATCGAAGAAGCCCGTGCCGCGGCCGGTACGTACAAGGGAGCTGAGAGCAACCTGACCGTTCAGGAGCAGAGCGGCCATCTCATGCTGACCAGAAGCACGGGTGGCAATCTGGCAGAGCTGAAGAAGAAAGGCCAGGACTTCATCACGGATACCGGGTCACAACGGTCCTATTGAACGCCAGGCCTGGTTCAGGCAATACCGGTCGATGAAATCCCGGATGGCATAGTCGTAGGATCTTCGCGAACTCGGGGACGCAAGGCTGTTTAGAATAGCGGTTTTGGACTGCTCCAGGTCGGGCAGCTTCAGAATGGTCTTTGGGTTCTTCCTCTTTGTACCTTTTGCCATGGCACGGCCTCCCAGCCGTGCAAGAAGGACGAATCGCGCCTGCTCCTCACCTGCACAGCGTTTACAGAGACTTTGGCTTTGGAGCGCACTCAGAGCGTCGCATGTCGTCGTTTAAATCACTGCCCTTGATGTGTAGTGACTCCGCAGTAGTCGGGCCCTAGTTGTTCCGATCTAAGCCTTGATATTAAGGTTGAAATCGCTTGAGTAACAACTTGAGGGCGGAGATCTGTGATGCGATGGCCGCTTCCGAGAGCGATCACGCGATGGCCACACGATGAGAGTGTCGTCATGTTCTCCTGCCATCGCTCCGTAACGGTCTCCAAAGCCGCCGGCATACCCTCCCGCAATTCGGTGGCTGCGTCATGTGAGATCACAAGGATGGGAGTACGCCCAAAGCTTGTATGGATGGTTTCTTTCCCACTCTCCTCCAACGCGTCCTGTTCTCGTGTGTCGGCACCAAACGATTGGTGGCACTCGCTTGCGGCACGAAGAATTGCATCTTTCCTGTCAAGGTTGGGGAAAGCGGACTCGCACGCTCCGAAGAGCCTTGGCAGTCCAAGAACGAAAACCGCTTGATTCAGCAGCAGATCCCATTTACTGACCTGTCTACGTCCGTTGACGGCCTTATAGACAGGATCGTCTTGCTGCAGGGGTGTCGAACCATCGATGAAAACGAGTCCCGCAACCTGAGTGGGGTAGTGCGATGCAAAATCCCTAATATACAGCCCGCCCCGAGACGCTCCAACGAGAACAAGCGGACTCTGAAGGTTTGCTGTTTGGAGGAGAGCATGCAGTTCTTGGGCAATCGAATCAGCATCTCGTATGGAGGTTGAAGAGCTACTCCATCCCATACCGGCACGATCATAAGAGCATGTTGTGGTCATGCGGGACAGCGGCTGTTGGACGGCGTCCCACATCAAACCTGTTTCGCCGCCACCTGCCTCCAGAAGAACAATCGGTAAACCTGAACCCATGCATCGAAGACGCATTTTTTGCCCCCCAACCTGATAGAGGACTCCTGGGACGGGGTGGCGAGCTTGGTAAAGGAGAGCAGCATTCAGGCCAACTGAAACAGCCAATCCCGATAAGCAGACTGCGAGCAAAACGAATACCGAAGCAAACACGCGTGCTGGACGGTTGAAGCGCTGAATGCCTTTCCTAAGAGAAACGCATCCGCCCCAAGTACAGACAAGCACGATGATGGCCGGAAGCACGACATAAGGAAGATCCATGTGGTTATGCTAGCTGTTGATCGTAAGCAACGTCACAGAAGTAGTGGAGGATTCCGATCTGCGGCGCTCAGCCTCTACTCTCAAGCAACTTCGATGGGCATTGATCTCGCTGCGCCGTTGCGCGTACTCAGAAGTCGCACAGGCGGAAGTTGCTCGCTTCAGACGCCGCTTGGGCAGGGCTGACTCGCTGTCTGGCGTGAGAGGCGTTTATCGTTAGTTATGCATTCCAGACTGCAGAACCGCGCGTGTCTCCTGATTCACCTTTTAGCAGTGGCCTCATCGGTCGCTCTGGCGCAAGTCCCTACGCCCAAACACTTTACAGAGTCTTCCCTGGAAGCAAGGCCGGCTATTTCGTCAGTTCTCAACGCCTTTGCTAAGTATCAAGTGGTTGGCATCGACGCGGGCCATGATCAGAAGGATATCGATGATTTCATTCTCGATCTCGTTCGCGAACCATCGTTTTCAACCAGGGTCAATGACATCGCTGTTGAGTGCGGTAACTCGCTCTACCAGCCGGTGCTTGACCGATACGTTGCCGGGGAGCAGGTATCCCTCAATGAAGTTCAAAAGGTCTGGCGGAATACAACGCAGCTCAGTTGTGGTGAGTCAGCTTTCTACGAACAACTTTTCCCGCTCGTTCGGGCAATCAATCAAGCGCTCCCTTCTGGGCAGCGCATCCGAGTGCTTGCTGCTGACCCCCCAGTAGATTGGTCTCTGATCCACGATCAGAAAGACTTCAGCTCTTTCACAGACCGGGATAGCAGCATCGCTTCGGTGATGGAAAGGGAGGTGCTGTCAAAACATCGCAAAGCTCTCATGCTATTCGGCATCTTCCATCTGATGCATGGGTCAGGCCCGGACAAAGGGAACGCAGTGACTCTTTACGAAAAGAGATACCCACGAAGCACGTTTGTCGTCAGTGGCCTGGGCTACTTCGGGACAGATCCGAAAGACGCATCCATTGCTTCGTTCGACAACTTGGCGAATCCCTCTTTGATCAGCACGCAGCGAACATCGCTCGGATCACTCAAGCTTGATTCATTTCTTCCGACGCCCATCTCTACGGACGATCAGTGCAACGTGCTTGACCCTTTCAAAACAAAACCGAATCAAGGGGTATCGGACCTGATCGACGCATTCCTCTATCTGGGTCCGCAGACCCTGCACCTGAAAGAAGGGTATCCCGTAGACGTTGCGCTGGACGTGGCCTACACCTCAGAACTGATCCGGCGGAGCACCATCATTGGCCTCCCGGAACCACAGACTGTTGCAGAATTCAATCAACGAACCCTTACAAACGCTTCTAATCCGATCCTGACCACCGAAAGACTGGACGCGAGGGAGTTTTATTCAATAATCAGGAGGCTTTGCCTTGAAAGAACAAATAAGTCGGACGTCAAAGTACCCGGCCAGTAGCTCGCCATCCCCGATACAAGAGCCAATTTCATCCACTCAAGCCTGAATAGGATTCGAAGCATCTGACACTCGAATGGTAATGATGAGTCGGCTTCTCGGAAGCAATTCGCACCACCGATGTCAAATTGGTGATATCAGGCCGATGCACTCATTGAACCGCAGTGCGACTCGGATCACTTCCGCTAAGGCGACTTATCGTTACCGATCTCTGCATGTTTTCGAAAAGGCTGTTTTCGGAACTGGCCAATTTCATAGGCGCAAGAAGAACGCACAGTTCAAAGCATCAGAGTGACTACGTATGCTCCGCAGATCACCCGCACCACCGGAAGACCTCCCGCACGCCCTGTGGCAGATTCTCAGCCACCCCATCCTGACACTTGTCCCGCCTTGGAGCTGGAAGGCTGCGGCTTGTAGTGCCACCCTGCGAGCAGCGACGTTCTTTGTCACGAACCTGCGCTCGGGTAGTTGGATTGCCACCAAAGCGATGTTGGTTGAAGCCATCTTTGCTGTGTTCGCTGGCGGATTGATCGGGGCCATCTCGCAGCAGTTGCGAAAAGCGAAACCTCTCTGGGCGACCGCACTTGTCGTTTGGGCTGGCTTACCGGGAGCTATGCTTCTGGTGCAGTTTGCAGTTCACCGGTTGGCAGGGACGCCCCATCTTGGCGGCGGTCTTATCTCGTCCTTTGTCCTTGCGGCCTTTGCTTCAGCTTTCAGTTGGTACGCCATGCGGCAGGGCGCGCTGCTTGGCGGTATTGATCAAACCAGCGTCGCGCATGACCTAACGGCCTTGCCTGGCATCGTCTTCAGCTTCCTCATGGTGGTCCCTCGGCTAGTCACCAAGCGGAAGGTCTGAGACGAACACGGCGACAGGCATCAAGCCTTCCATGCTCACTTTGACTTGGAGCTTCCTGGCAATGATCCAGATGCTGACTTACCCCAGACCGGACTGACTAGTTCAGTGCGGAACAACGGGCCCTCTAGACTTAATGGGCTCTCAGATCGAATGAATGCGGGTACCTCGTCGGCACTCACCCACGCACGGCTGTTTGCGGGTTCCTTGCCAATGATCGGAGCAATAAGGCCGGTAATGCCGCCGAGGTCAACGTGGATCTTGAATCGATGAGCACGATTGATGCGGCCAGCACTTCGGAAGTGTTCCATTCCATCCGAACGGACCAGCAGGTGAACAAGCCTCGGCTTGGGCGTAGCGGCAACATAAGAAATACGGGTTTCCTGCGCCTGAGCAGAGATATTCTTCACGACGTCGAGGAGAATGCCGTTCGAGAGATCGTCCGGCAAGTCCATGTGTGTGGTCTCTACCTTCTCCTCACCCTTGTCCGTATAGCGGACGGTGACTTCGCCTGTTTTCACCTTGATCATCATGTCCGTTGGTTTCGGGAAAGAGGGTCCCTTTTGCACGCGGTGATCGCTCACGAGCCGGAAGTAGCCGTTCTGAGTGAACACGGCAGTGTCATCGTCAATAGAACCGTCTTTGAAACGGTAGATCAAACGTGAAGTCAGTAATCCACCGTGGACAGTCTGGGTGAGGTCGCCAGCTGCGACCACTTTCCCGTCCAGCGAACGCAGCGCAAGATACCCGTGAACTGAGCCCTCGACATAACGAACAGGGACAGGCTCTGCAACCGTGCTCATTGGAGACATGACGAGAGGGAGGATGGAGCCAGCAAGCGCAAGCTTTCTAAAGAACATGGCCATAAGATGCCGCGAGCTCTTTAGAACCTTGTGTGAACTAAAGACTTTTCGCGACCATCGAAAGCCAGCTTGATCCTTTTTGCGTTAACAAATAGAACCATCCGGGACGGGCTGGGCAACCATTCGTCGAAAGTCGTTGTTTCGGAAACTGTGCAGATCAATATCTATAAACGCCGTTGTCGTCAGAAACGTCTTGATTAGTGTGAAATCATTAAAGCACTTGTCGAGAAGCCCTGAGCCTTCGGACGCCATTGCACGAAGTCCGTAGTTCGGCGATGACGTTCAACCTCCTTGGCTGCGGCCGGCTCAGCATTGCGAGACTCCGCCCCCAGGTCGAGTCTTCGTCGCATCCAGACAGGTGGCACAATGGCGCAGAGGCTGAAGCTTGCGATGACGGGCAGGTTGGGGTCCGGACGAAGCAATGTGCCGAACACATCGCCGCCTGCGGGCGTATCATCGCGCAAGCGGAAGACGAGAAGGCCGGGCTGGACCTCCTTGGCGAACACCAAGTTGAAGCCGCCGGTCTTCTGCCGAAGCGCGAGTTGAGCCGCAGTTACGCCCTCAGGTGCGGCACTGGGCAATTGGTGCTTGAGAACAATTGAGCGGATTTGCTCCTGTGAATGCGACTCCCCGGTACCGATCACGTTAGGGGCCGACGGAGTATGCGCATGAGCGGTCAACCACCTGAGTCGTTTGCGAGCAAGGAATCATTTCACTCCGTCACTTGGCGTGACAACCACACCCGTGGGGTGTGATGATCTTCAGCATGAACATGATCCGTGTGTCTAGGCGAGCGTTTGTGAAGATGTGCTCCGCCATGATGGCGCTGCCTGTCAGAAAGCAGCTAACTGCGCAGCGGACGCAGCGCACCTACAAGAACCCGCTACCAGTTGTCGTTGGTGACCCCTACATCCTCAAGGCACCGGATGGCACGTACTACATGTATGACACCGGAGTTGGAAGCGT
>CAZZZQ010000037.1:884-13056 GCA_964658405.1 uncultured Sphingomonas sp. | reverse complement strand
CCTCGAGGCCGCGCTGAAGGGCTCGGAGCAGATCGGCTTTACGATTGTGTCGCTGACGGTCAGCCTGATCGCCGTGCTGATTCCGCTGCTCTTCATGGGCGATATCGTCGGCAGGCTCTTCCGCGAGTTCGCGGTCACGCTGGCCGTGACGATCCTGATGTCGGCGCTGGTTTCGCTGACGCTGACGCCGATGATGGCAGCCAAGCTGTTGAAGCATAAGCCGGAGTCGGAGCAGGGCTGGTTCTACCAGGTCAGCGAACGGTTCTTTGAGCGCGTGATTGCCCGGTACGCCGTAGGAGTCCGGTGGGTTCTCCGGCACCAGACCTTTACGCTGCTGGTGACGCTGGCGACCTTCGTGCTGACCGGCTTCCTCTTCTATATCGTCCCGAAGGGCTTCTTTCCGGTGCAGGATACGGGCGTTCTGCTGGGCATTACCGAGGCTCCGGAGACGATCAGCTTCCAGGCAATGGCGTTGCGCCAGCAGCAGCTTGCACGCGTCATCCTGAAGGACCCGGACGTCGAAAGTCTCTCCTCGTTCATCGGCATCGACGGGCAGAATACGACCCTGAACAGCGGTCGCATCCAGATCAACCTGAAGGATCGCGAGAGCCGCTCGACCTCCGCGAGCGACGTCATCCGGCGGCTGGTTCCACAGGTCGCGAAGGTCGACGGGATTCAGTGCTATCTGCAGCCGCTGCAGGATCTGACGGTTGAAGACCGGGTCAGCCGGACCCAGTACCAATACTCCGTCGAAGACGCGAACGCGGGCGAGATGGCCTACTGGTCAAACCGGCTGGTGGAGAAGCTGCGCCAGATTCCCACGCTGACCGACGTCGCGAGCGATCAGCAGATGAACGGGCTCGAGGCGCACCTGGTCATCGACCGGGATACCGCGAGCCGGCTTGGAATCACGCCGCAAAATATAGACGACACCCTCGACGACGCCTTCGGGCAGCGGCAGGTCTCGACCATCTTTACCCAGCTGAACCAGTATCACGTCGTGCTGGAGGTTGCGCCCGGCTTCCAGGTGAACCCCGAATCGCTGAACCGGATCTACGTGAAGAGCTCGAACGGAACGCAGGTTCCGCTCTCGACCTTTACGCGGTTCGAGCCGCGGCAGACGACGCTTGCGATCAACCACCAGGGCCAGTTCCCCGCGACGACCATCTCGTTCAACCTCGCGCCCGGCAAGTCGATCGGCGATGGTGTCGAGGCGGTGAATCGCGCGAAGGACGAGTTGAATATGCCGGCCAGCGTCAACGCTCGATTCCAGGGCACTGCGGCTTCCTTCGAGGCCTCGCTCCAGAACGAGCCCATCCTGATCCTGGCGGCGCTGATCGTCGTGTACATCGTGCTGGGCGTGCTCTACGAGAGCTACATCCACCCCATTACGATCCTGTCGACGCTTCCCTCGGCCGGCGTCGGAGCGATCCTCGCGCTGCTGATCTTCCACGTGGACCTGAGTGTGATCGCGCTGATCGGCATCATCCTCCTGATCGGCATCGTGAAGAAGAACGCCATCATGATGATCGATTTCGCACTCGAGGCCGAGCGGGACCACGGCATGACGCCAACCGAGGCGATCTACCAGGCATGCCTGCTGCGCTTCCGGCCCATCATGATGACGACGATGGCGGCGCTGCTCGGCGGCGTTCCACTGGCGCTCGGTTCGGGTACGGGCAGCGAGCTGCGCCGACCGCTGGGGATCACGATCGTTGGCGGCCTGATCGTCTCGCAGGTCCTGACGCTGTTTACGACGCCGGTGGTATACCTCTTCTTCGACCGCATCGGACGCAGGCTGAACGGTACGCCGGTTCGGACCGAGGTACGCGAGCCGCACACGGTCTCAGGGGATTGAGCGCCATGCGATCGTTCAAGTACGCACATCGTGCCCTTAGAGGAACAAAGTATGCGTGACGAGACCCCGAAGCCGTCGCTTGCAGAGAGGATGATGTCGAGCAGCGGTGTGCACTTTTCCGCTCCATTCATCCGGCGCCCGGTAGCGACGTCGCTGCTGTCGGTCGCGGTGTTGCTTGCGGGCGCGGTTGCTTATAAGCTGCTGCCCGTCGCCAGCCTGCCGCAGGTCGAGTTCCCTGTCATCTCCGTCGGCGCATCGCTGCCCGGAGCCGATCCTGAGACGATGGCGTCCTCGGTGGCGACACCCCTGGAGCGGCAGTTTGCGAAGATTGCCGGGATCAACGAGATGACCTCCTCCTCGTCGACCGGGTCGGTCGGGATCACGCTGCAGTTTGACCTGACGCGGGATGTGAACGGTGCGGCACGGGATGTGCAGGCGGCGATCAATGCTGCACGCAGCCAGCTGCCGACGAATCTCCCCAGCAACCCGACGTACTACAAGATCAATCCGGCCGACTCGCCGATCCTCATCCTCGCGCTGACCTCGGACACGCTGAACGTTCCTCAGCTCTACGACGCCTGCGACAGCGTCCTCGCGCAGAAGATCTCACAGGTCAAGGGTGTCGGCCAGACATACTGTGGCGGCAGCGCGAAGCCCGCCGTCCGGATTGAGGCGAATCCGACGCAGCTCGCGCACTATGGACTGGGCCTTGAGGCACTCCGGGCGGCGATCGGCACGGTGAACGTCAACCGCCCAAAGGGCTATCTGCAGAGCAGTACCGAACGCTGGAGCATCGGCGCGACGGACCAGCTCTTCGGTGCGGCAGCCTATGCTCCGCTCGTCGTAGCCACCGACCGTGGCCCCGTCAGTTCAGCGGCTGCTCCGACCGGACTCCCGGCATCCTCGGTCGTGGCGTCAAGCGCAACCGCAGCAACTCCGGCGGCGATGGCGACGGCTGCTCGACTCGCAGGACCGGCGGCGGAGCATGGCGTGGTGCGGATTCGCGACGTGGCCCGGGTGACGGATGCGGTCGAGGACAGCCATACCAGCGGCGTCTTCAACGGCAAGCCGGCGATCATGGTCTTCGTCTTCAAGTCGCCCTCGGCCAACGTGGTCGAGACGGTGGACAACGTCAAGGAGATGCTGCCCCGGCTGCAGCGATCGATTCCGCCGGTCATCCAGCTGCATATCGCGCTCGACCGGACGGTGACGATTCGGGCCTCCGTCCAGGATGTGACGAAGACGCTGGCGATCTCGATCCTGCTCGTCATCCTCGTCGTCTTCCTCTTCCTGCGCGAGGTGCGGTCAACGCTGATTCCGAGCGTCTCTGTCCCGCTCAGCCTGCTGGGAACCTTTGGCGTGATGTATATGCTCGGCTACACGCTCGACAACCTGAGCCTGATGGCGCTGACGATCTCGACCGGCTTCGTCGTCGACGACGCAATTGTCGTCATAGAGAACATCAGCCGGCACCTCGAAGAGGGCATGTCGCCGTTCCAGGCAGCAATGCTCGGATCGAAGGAGATTGGCTTCACGGTCCTTTCGATGAGCACGTCGCTGATCGCTGTCTTCATCCCGATTCTGATGATGGGCGGAATCGTCGGCAGGATCTTCCGCGAGTTTGCAGTAACGCTTTCGGTCGCGATCCTCGTCTCTCTGGTCGTCTCGCTGACCACAACGCCCATGCTAAGCGCGAAGTTCCTGAAGCCGCACGGGGGCAAGCACAGCTGGTTCTACACCTATGGCGGCGCGGTGCTGGACTGGATGACGCGAGAGTACGAGGGTGGCCTGCGCTGGGTGTTGCGCCACCGGCCCCTCGTCCTGACGATCACAGTGCTGACCTTCGTACTGAACGTCTATCTCTACACGCTGGTTCCAAAGGGCTTCTTCCCTGAGCAGGATACGGGCCGCATCGGTGGACAGATCCAGGGCCAGCAGGACGTCTCCTTCGACACGCTGAAGCGGCAGGTGCATGACCTCGCGGCGATCGTCCAGAAGGATCGCGCCGTGCAGGATGTGACCGCCTTCGCCGGCGGAAGGGGCAACGTCAACTCCGGCTTCATGTTTATGGCGCTCAAGCCGGATGAAGAACGCAAGCGGAACGGCGACACCGCGCAGGTGATCGTAGACCGGCTCCGGCCGAAGGTCGGAACCATCCCTGGTGTGAATCTTTACCTGCAGGCGTTCCAGGATCTGCGGATCGGCGGGCGCAACACCGCGACGGAGTACCAGTACGCGCTGACCTCCGACAACCTGAAGGAGCTGAACGAGTGGTCGCCGAAGCTGAAGGACGCCATGGAGAAGTTGCCGGAGCTGAAGGACGTGGCAACCGACCAGCAGCAGCAGGGGCTTCGCGCGCAGCTGGTGATCGACCGAGACACGGCGAGCCGACTCGGCGTCTCGCCGCTGACGATCGACGAGACGCTCTCCGATGCGTTCTCGCAGGCGCAGGTCTCGACCACCTACATGCCGCTGAACCAGTACCACGTGGTCATGGAGGTGGCGCCGGAGTTCCAGCGCGATCCCGATGCGCTCAAAAACATCTACGTAAAGAGCACCACAGGGGCGATGGTTCCGCTGACGGCGGTGACGCACTTTGAGACACAGCGGATCCCGCTGGTCGTCAATCATCAGTCGCAGACCCCCGCGACGACGCTCTCCTTCAACCTTGCGCCGGGCGAATCGCTGAGCCAGGCGACCGAGGCAATCGAGCGTGCGCGCATCGATATCGGCATGCCGGCGTCAATCCTCGGCGGCTTCCAGGGTTCCGCGCAAGCCTTCAAGGATTCCCTTTCATCGGAGCCGTGGCTGATCCTGCTCGCGCTGGTGACGGTCTATATCGTCCTCGGCATGCTGTACGAGAGCTTCATCCATCCGCTGACGATCCTCTCGACGCTCCCCTCGGCAGGCGTCGGCGCCATCCTCGCTCTGCTGCTATGCAAGGTCGACCTGAGCGTGATCGCGATGATCGGCATCATCCTGCTGATCGGCATCGTGAAGAAGAACGCCATTATGATGATCGACTTTGCGCTCGTTGAAGAGCGCGTGCACGGCCTGACGCCGGAGCAGGCGATCTACAAGGCCTGCCTCATGCGCTTCCGGCCGATCATGATGACGACCGTTGCGGCCATGCTCGGCGGCCTGCCGCTGGCGATTGGGTCCGGCACCGGGAGCGAACTGCGACGGCCACTAGGGATCACGATCGTGGGCGGCCTGCTGGTCTCGCAGGTTCTGACCCTGTTTACGACGCCGGTGGTTTATCTATTCTTCGATGGACTGCGGGTGCGGTTTGCAAGCCGCAAGGTGCGTGGGATCGTCGCTGCTCCGCAGCATGTGGCGGGGGACTAAGAAGCCAAGGCGCCCTGATGCCGGGCGGGCACCACTTCGTGGAGTCTTGGACGCTTCGCGTGAAGACAGGTTAATGAGAAAGGCAGCGACGTAAGCCGCTGCCCTTTTTGTTGTGTGCAATGCTTAGGCGCGAACGAGGATCGGCTCCGTAGCCTGCGCTCCAGCATCCGTCATCATCGGCGAGAACGCTGGCCCGTTCGCCACCATCGTCTGCGGAAAATACGCATTCGTAAAGTACTGCCGCAGCATCCGGTGCGTGTTGAAGAAGGTTCCGTTCATCGCGATGCAGTGCTGTTGCATGCGTGCCCATCCGGTCGGATTGGCAAAGAGCGGCGCAATGGCGTTCTCAAGCTTGTCGTACAAGCTCTCAGCCTCCATGGCTTCGTTCTCGGCATCTTCGATCGCCCAGCCCGTGACCGACTCAGCGCAACCCTCGATCCACCAGCCGTCGAGAATGCTGAGGCTTGGAACGCCGTTGAGAGCCGCCTTCATGCCTGAGGTTCCCGACGCCTCGTAGGGCCGGCGGGGCGTGTTGACCCAGACATCGACGCCCTGCGTAAGCTGTGCGCCCAGATCCCAGTCGTAGTTCTCGAGATAGATGATCTTCAGGAAGCTCGAGTTCAGGTGCGCCGCCTCGGCGAAGACATCGCGGATCAGCCCCTTGCCGGCTAGGTCCGCCGGATGAGCTTTACCCGCGTATAGAATCTGCAGACCACCGATCTTCTGTGCAATCTTGACCAGGCGAACCGGATCGTGAAGCAGCAGGCTGGCCCGCTTGTAGGTGGCGACCCGGCGTGCAAAGCCCAGCGTCAGCATACTGGGGTTGAATTGCGTTCCCGTACGCTTTGCGACCGTATCGAAGAGGCGCTGCTTGCTCTTGTGATGACAGGCGGCGATGCGATCCGGCGCAATCCCGTAGGCGGAGCGGAAGTACTGATTGTCGATGCGCCAGTCAGGGATCTCGGTGTCGAGTAGCTGCTGCATCGGGCCGGATAGCCAGGTTGCGGCATGGACTCCGTTGGTGATGGCCTTGACCTTGTACTCGGGGAACATCAGCTGCGAGACCTTGCCGTGCTGCATGGCGACACCGTTGACGTAGCGTGAGAAGCGCAGCGCAAGGTAGGTCATGTTGAGCAGGTTGTCGTGCAGGCAGCCGGTGGACTCAAGCGCGGAAGCGCGCTCGCGGCCGAGGACCTGCAGCGCCTGGTCAAGGCCGAACTTGTCATGGCCTGCGGGAACCGGGGTGTGCGTCGTGAAGACACACTGGCGGCGAACCGCGGCGATGTCGTTCTCAGAGGCGGTGCTGAGCGGCGCACCCTTCAACTGATTCTCGAGCAGGGCGATCGAGAGCAGCGCAGCGTGGCCCTCGTTCATGTGATAAACGTCCGGCTGGCAGCCCAGGGCGTGCAGCAGCTGGATTCCGCCCAGACCAAGGATCGTCTCCTGGCAGAGACGGTAGTAGGTGTCGCCGCCATACAGGTGATCGGTCAGGCGGCGGTCATAGGGATTGTTGCCCTCGACATCGGTATCGAGCAGGAAGACGGGGATGATGTGGCCGGTGACTCCAACGACGTCAAAGCGCCATGCGCGGATGGTGATCTCGCGGTTCTGCATGGTGATCGTAACGGTCTGGCTGGCGGGCGGGAGGGTCTCTTCAGGAGACCAGGGCACGTCGGACTCGGTCTGCTGACCAACGGCATCGAGCATCTGCCGGAAGTAGCCGCAGCGGTGCGCGAGTGAAACAGCGACCATTGGCGCAGCGGTATCGGCGGCGGACCGGAGGGTATCGCCTGCGAGCATCCCAAGACCACCGGAGTAGGTGGGCAGGGATGGAGACAGGGCGATCTCCATGGAAAAGTAAGCAACGTCGCGTTCAGAAAGATCAGGGGAAGGGGAGGAGAGTGCAGTTCCAGAAAGGATCATGCGGTGGTGATTTCCTTTGGAGGTCCGGGCTGGGCTCGGACTTCAACGGCTCGTAGCTGGTTTCCGTCTCCCTTACTCATCGGCCAAAATTACAGTAAATCAGTGAATCGTGATCAGTAAGGTTGTCCGGGTTGATGCAGCCAGTTTACCAAAGGAGGGCTAAAAAGCTCCTTTTATTCGTGAACGTTACAGACTCTTTACGTCCCCCGAAGCTGTATAGGCAACTTTCACCCGCCCGCTTATCCGACCGAAGCGCAGTGCATTCAAACAGGTTAGGCCTCCTGCTTCGTGAGCGGGTCAGGGGAGCGTTGATTCGAAGACCTTGTAGCGATGCTCCAGCTCCCACTGCTGCGCGGCCTTGTCGCTCGACCGGAGAAACTCAAGACACGGACCTTTGGGCATCTCGGATCCGAGGGCCTGTCCGGCGCACACAGAGACCGGCCGGGCGAAGTTATCCTGGCTTGCCCACAGACTCGGTCCGGCGAGGAAGCTGTGCTCGAGCGAGGTGCGGGCCATCGTCTTCAGCTCGAGGTAGCCGAGGTGGAAGTCCGTGGCGGCGCGGGCGTACTCATGGGTCAGATCGATCCGGGAAACGCCCTCGTCGTCGGTCGAAAGAGCGACGGGAACACGGGCGGATCGGTAGTCCGGCAGGGAGTGATGGTTGAGGCTGACGCCCAGGATGACGTCGTTTGAGGTGAGATTGATCTCGACCATGATGTGGCGGTCGGCCATCTCCTTGAGCAGCGCCACCGGTTCTGTCTCGTACATGACGTCGACGCCGTGGCCGATCCGCTCGGCGTGACCAAGGTCAATCGCCTCGCGAATGTGAAAGCGCAGCCCGGCGGGGGGGACGAGGCCGGGCGCGAGCTCCCCGGCATGGAGCGAGATGTGGACCTTCGGATAGACGCTGTGCAGGTAGTCCAGCATCAGCATCTGGCGGTGATACTCGGCCATCGCCATGTAGGCGTCCTCGGGCTGGACGAAGTTGATGCCGACGACGTTCGGATCGACCGACGCGAGCTCAAAGCCGAGCAGGGTCTGGGCGAAGACCTGCTGCGGCGGGAAGGCGCGCAGGACCTGGTAGAGGAGCCTGATCTGCACGGAGCAGGCCGAGGCGGCGTTCGGTTCGCCGCAGTGCTCGATCTTCTTGCGCCGGTCCAGGTCGCCGTCAAGCTGCGCCTGGTCGGTGGCCACCTCGTTGCGAAGGCCGCCGGCGAGGAGTTTGTCGCGGAGGGCCGCCAATTCAGCGCGAGAGGCTCCTAAGGGCTCTCCACCCATCGACGTGTCCGAGCCGGAGACGGCGGTCTCGGGAGCAGGCCAGCCTGCCTCGTAGCCTAGCTTCGCGGCGTTCCCAAAGGCCGGCGTCATCATGATCTCGAGGTACTGCTCATTCTGCGCCGCCGCGCGGGTGGCGACCTCATCGAGCCAGTCACCGGAGTGATTGTTGTTGATCCCTCCAAAGCGGCCGAAGGTGGCGAAGAACTGGTCGTGCCCGCTTATGCCGGGCGTCGGGACAAAACTACGCATCGAGAAAGCATCCACAAGATCGTCGTACAGATGCTGATTCTTGAAGACCGACGCCGCGGCGACCTGTCCAGCTGCGCAGACGGCCTGGGGCGGCAGGCTGCGGGTAGTGCCGACATTCTTGACGAAGGCGAGCTTCACTGGGTCGACGCACATCAGGTCGTCCGCATCGGCGGCATCCTTGAGGAAGGTCTCGGCGTAGATGGCTCCGGAGAGGTGCATGTGCAGGTCCGCACCCTTGGGCATTCGCTCAAGGAAGGCATGCAGCTCCAGCGGACTCGCCTTGGCGGCGTCAAAAGCCTTGATCGCATGCTGCGTCTGGGGTGTTTCGGCGGTCTTCTGGGCGTAGGCGTAGCCGGCAAGCGAGAGGAAGGCAGCAAGATGGAGTGACATGCGGTGCATGAGAAAGTCCTTGTTTTCGTGCTTTTTCAGAAGTGGAATGAGATTCAGCATAACCCGGTTTGGCGAGAGCGCGTTGGATTGCTATACTTAGGAATCGCTGAAGTCGCCGGCTCCCTGCTGACGACTCTATCCCCCGAACAGTTCACGCTGGAAGGATGGATCGAAGGCGATCACACGTGCCCGGACGATCTTGGCGGTCCCGGAGCATGGTTGCAACCAGCCAAGGCCAGATAGCTCAGTGGTAGAGCGCGGCCCTGAAAAGGCCGGCGTCGGCGGTTCGATCCCGTCTCTGGCCACCACTTCATTCGACAGCCCTCAATCCAGATCCAGCAGCGCATCCCCTTCATGCCATGTTGCGCTGTCCTCGCCGAGACCTTAAGGGTTTACAGGCCCTGTTTCTGTCGCGTACAGTGCAAGCCCTGAACAACAGGGGATGATTTGATGAATCGTTTAAATACAGTCGCAGTGGTTGCCATGCTTGCCTGTGTCAGCTCCATCGGGTTTACGCAGAATGCGCCGGCCTTCAAGGATACGAACCTGCCTGCGGAGCAGCGCGCCGCAGACCTCGTCCACCGCATGACCCTGGAGGAGAAGGCCACTCAGCTCGTGAACCAGGCTCGAGCAATTCCACGCCTCGGCGTCCCATCCTATGACTGGTGGAGTGAAGCGCTGCATGGGGTCGCCCGCGACGGGGTCACAGAGTTCCCTGAACCGGTCGGGCTTGCGGCGACCTTCGATCCGGATGCAATCCACAGCATGGCCACTGCGATCGCCATCGAAGGACGCGTCTTGAATGCGCGCGCTGTGAAGGCGAACGGGGGTTACAGCGGCTTCTTCCAAGGGTTGGACTTCTGGGCCCCGAACATCAACATCTTCCGCGACCCGCGGTGGGGGCGTGGCCAGGAGACCTACGGTGAGGATCCATTTCTGACCGCCCGCATGGGTGTCGCTTACGTCACCGGGATGCAGGGCGATGATCCGAAGTACTATCGCGCAATCTCCACGCCGAAGCACTTTGCCGTCCACAGCGGACCCGAATCGACCCGCCACGCGGCGGACGTAACGGTCAGTAAGCATGATGAGCTGGACACCTACCTGCCGGCGTTTCGTGCCGCGGTCACGGAGGGCAAGGCCGGATCTGTGATGTGCGCGTACAACAACATCAACGGCGAACCTGCATGCGCAAGCCAGTTTCTGCTGGAGGATCAGCTGCGCGGCAAATGGAACTTCAAGGGCTATGTTGTCTCAGATTGTGGTGCGATCGTGGACATCAACCGCAATCACCACTTTCGGCCGACCCAGTCCGAAGCATCAGCGGTCAGCCTCCAGCGCGGCATGGACAATGAGTGCGTCGACGGCGGCTTCAAGGTCACGGACGATCACGACTATAAGGCCTATCTCGATGCCGTCAAGGCAGGTCAGTTGAAGGAGTCCGATATTGACACGGCGCTCGTCCGCCTCTTTACGGCGAGGGTGAAGCTGGGCATGTTCGATCCGCCGTCGATGGTTCCGTATACGCAGATTGTGGACAGTGATCTGAGCAGCGATGCACACCGCATGCTCGCTCGTCGCACGGCGGAGGAGTCCATCGTGCTGTTGAAGAATGATGGGGTACTCCCGCTGAAGAACCGCTCCGCGAAGATCGCTGTCATCGGACCGATCGCGAACGAGGCCAAGGTGCTGCTGGGCAACTACAACGGCAAGCCGACCCATACCGTCACGATCCTGGAGGGACTGGAGGCCGAGTTTCCCGAGGCTCATATCCAGTACGTTGCCGGGACGCAGTTTCTAAGTCACGATGCGACCCCTGTGCCCACCTCCGCCCTGACGGTCGATGGCAAGCCGGGAATCAGGGTCAGCTACTCCAGGCTCGACATGAGCAACATCAACAAGGTGGAGGCGACCAAAGCGCTGGCTGAAAGCATCGTGCCAAACGCTGATCTTGCGGCACAGCCGATACCTGCCGCCGTGGCCGACGTGCATCCGCTCGCCATCCACTGGGATGGAAACCTGACTGCACCGGAGACCGGCGACTACAACCTTGGCATCCGGGCCAATGGGTTCTTCCGGATTCGGCTCGCCGGTCAGGACGTCACGTCCTCGTACGGTGGCGACGCCAAAGAAGCCAAGCTGGGTCGCGTGCACCTTGAAGCCGGCAAACCCGCCGAGCTCCACGTAGAGTACACACCGCCCGAAAAAGAGACTCCGGTCGCAGAGCTTGTCTGGGCGAAGGTCGATCTTCGTCCGAAGCCTGAAGCCATAGCGGCGGCGAAGGATGCGGACGTCATCGTCGCCGTGCTCGGGATCAGCAGTGAGTTGGAAGGCGAAGAGATGCAGGTGAGCGAACCGGGCTTCAAGGGCGGTGACCGAACCAGCATCGATCTTCCGAAGCCGGAGGAGGAGCTGCTGGAGGCGATCAAAGCGACGGGCAAGCCGGTCGTACTCGTGTTGACGAACGGAAGCGCACTTGCGGTCAACTGGGCCAACCAGAACGTCAACGCGATCGTCGAGGCCTGGTACCCCGGTGAGGAGGGTGGTACGGCTGTTGCGAACACCCTCTCAGGCAGGAACAATCCGTCAGGACGCCTCCCCGTAACGTTTTATACCGGGGTCGCTCAGCTGCCGCCGTTTGAGAACTATGCGATGGAGGGAAGAACGTATCGCTACTTCAAAGGGGCTCCGCTCTATCCCTTCGGCTATGGGCTCAGCTACACAAATTTTTCGTATCGCGGGCTTGACCTGCCGACGACCCCTGTTGCCGGAGATCAGCCACTGACCGCAGAGGTCACCGTGACCAACGCCGGGAAGATCGCAGGCGATGAGGTGGCTCAACTCTACCTGAGCTTCCCTGCTGTTCCCGGCGCTCCGCTGCGCGCTCTACGCGGGTTCAAACGGGTGCATTTGAATCCTGGCGAGTCACAGAAGGTTCACTTTGAACTGACGTCGCGCGACCTCAGTCTTGTGACAGCAGCCGGAGAGCCGATGGTTGCAGCCGGGCAATACACGGTCTTTGTTGGTGGCGGACAGCCAGGAACGAATGCTCCCGGCGTATCGGGCAAGTTCTCGATCAACAAGGCCGCGCAACTGCCGGAGTAGGAGGCAGCGTCCGTCGCCAGA
>CAZZZQ010000037.1:0-874 GCA_964658405.1 uncultured Sphingomonas sp. | reverse complement strand
CTGGCGACGGACCTGCCTTAGCTACTTTGTATTGAGGACAAGTACGGTGGCGATGGGATCCGCGGCCATGGTGGGCAATTGAACATCAAGTCCAGTGCCGGTCTTTGTCAGCTTCAGCGGCTTGTGCGAGGGATCAGCCAGCAGATATGCGCTGGTCACCGTTCGCGGAAGCTTGTCGAGGTGGAAGCGGCCGTTCGGCCAGGTAAAGATCTCGATATAAATCTTGTCCGCGGTGGTGGTCGATCGCCAATTCCAGTTCGGGATGAACTTCGGCTTCCCCTCCGGATCTTTCTCGGTCGTGCTGAAGCTACCGGCTTCGGACCCAAAGAGAGTTGCGTGGGTTCCGTAGATCGCTGCGCCGTTTACAGCGAGCCATTTTCCAACCTGCTGCAGGCGCTCAATCTCAGGCTGAGGAACGTTCCCCTTTGAGTCCGGGCCGATATTCAACAGATAGTTGCCGCCCTTGCTTGCGATGTCGATCAGGTTGCGGAGCAGGGTCTCGGTCGACTTGAAGTTCGTGTCATAGGACTTATAGCCCCACGTATCGTTCATCGTCATGCACGCCTCCCAGTCGCTGCCGGGATAGCCCTGTGCCGGGATGAACTGCTCGGGGGTCTCCGTGTCGCCCTTGTAGCCGCCGCCGAGGCGATTATTCCAGATGAGGTTTGGGTGCTTGTTCAAGAGGGTTACGATCTCGCCGGCGAGCGCGGGCGTCATGTCCGCTGTAGGCGTGTCGAACCAGATCACGACGGGAAACCCCTTGTAGTTATTGAGGAGCTCCTCCATCTGGGGACTGGCCTTGGTGTGGAGATAGCTGGCGAAATCACCATCCTGTGCCTTGTCCCAATGAAAGGTCGGCGGCTTGTGATCGCCG
>CAZZZQ010000036.1:0-13092 GCA_964658405.1 uncultured Sphingomonas sp. | reverse complement strand
GGTGATAACTCCGCTGACTAACCCATCACCTGACTAGGTCGCAAACGCTAATATCTAGTGCTTTCGCGATTTGCTCAAGCTTCTTGATGCCAAGCTCCACGTGTCCTTTCTCCACAGAAATGTAGTGCTTGCGACTGCACCCGATTAGCCCAGAAAACTCTTCTTGGCTGCGCGACTTCCTGAGCCTTTTCAGGTTGTTACCCACGCGCGTGCAGATATCCCCTTCCATCAGTTTGAGTGTGGCCTGTATCGCTGGTAATACAGAAAGTTACACTGATTAGCGTAGCTGGTTGGTAACGTAATCCCGAATCGCCATGAGAATCATCACCAAGATTCATGTCACCTATCGGTTACATAATCTTTGGTGTATGGCAATAACCTCTTGGAATGAACCCGACCTATTCCAACGCGTTGAGCGAAGCCAAGAAAGAGTTGGCGGATATACAGCCGAGGATCAACGATCTGCTTGCTCGAAAGCAACTTTTGGAAGGCTTGATTAGCCAACTGCAAAAGGTGGTATACCCGTTTGCGCCAGATTCCCAAACCTTGTTTGGAACTGTTCCCGCAGGTTCTACCGATACGCCAGATCAGGAAGGTCCAGACGAAAACGGAGATGACGGCCCTTATCTCTGGCAGCAACTGCGAGCCATTATGAACGGTCAGACCGCTTGGACTATGGCTGAGGCGGGAATGCGCCTTGAGCATTCAGGTGTTAATCTCGGTCCAAATCGTCCCCAGAAGATTCGTAACTCAATCATTCGGCACCCTGAGACCTTTGAACGTTTACCTGACGGGAGATATATAGTGCGGCCAGCCCTCACAGTGCCAGCGAAAGGTATCGACTACTCACAATTCTGAGTTTTGGCGAGGGAACTATCTATCGTAAAAGATCAAGGGGTCACCGAAGTGACCCCATAGACATTAGCGTTGGCCTACATCCCTTGACGCCGTAGGAAGCTGGGGGATGGGCAAACAGAAGGGAGGCGAGTGATTTGCTCCTTCTTATTACTGAGCAGATCGGGGTCCCGCAAGGGGCCCGTTCTGTTTAAGTCACTCTATCGGCTTATGGTATCCATTGCAATCCCCGAATCAGAGGGGTAACCTCATGGGATGAAGATCGAACCGTCTAGTTCCGAGCAAGAGAACCAAGCGTTTACCGCCGCTTTGCGACAGATTTTGGGGGCCAGTACCGCCAACGTCCAGTCCGCAATCGCGGCGGCCAAAGCAGAGAAGTTTTCGAATCAAACGAAATACTCCCCTGTCCCCGTAAAGGCTTCCTAAGCGGAGGCCGCCTCCTTCCCGGTCAGAACATTCCAAGTGAGACGCTTGCCTCCAACCTGAGCAAGAGCCTTTGTAAAGCGGTCGCCGTCGTTCATACCGATCCGATTGTTGAAACGAAAGCACTGTTCCGCGAGGTATTTATCCATGTGATAAGCCTCCACCGCGACGTAAGTTCCGTTCAGGGTCCGCTTGAGGCAGCTCCAGAAGTTTTCGATAGCCTGAGTCGAAACCTCACCACGAACGTACTCGTTAGCGTGATTCACCTGCTCGTGGACGTACCGCATATCCATCCGGTCATAACCCGCCCACGAATCTGTGTGAAGCGTTGCACCGAAGCCTACGCGCTCAAGTATGGCCTTCTGTAGCGTCTCCCGCTTCGCATTGGGGATCACCTGAGCACGAACCTGGCGAGTGCCAGTCTCAATCATTCCCATGACCGCCGTCTTATGATCCGTCTGACCAATCTCCCGGCGACGCTTCTCATGCATATTCTTCGGCTTTCCGCCGATGTATGCTTCGTCGATCTGGATAGTGCCAGTCATCTTCTCATCGTGGGTGACGTTCAGCATATGGCGTAGACGCTGGAGGACGAACCATGCGGCTTTCTGGCCCATGCCAGTAGCGCGGGAAACCTCATAGCTGCTGACGCCGTTACGGCAGTTGATTAGGAGCCAAAGGGAAATCATCCACTTGTCGAGCGACAAAGCCGAATCCTCGAAGATCGAACCAACCTTGACCGAAAACTGCTTGCGGCAGGAATAGCACTTCCACCGCTTCTGAGTGTCCAGCCAATAGTGCTTCCGCTCGCCCTCGGCAGTGTTGCACTTGGGGCAAACAGGCTTTCCGTCCGCCCAGCGAATGGAGGCAACGGCGTTGATGCAGGTCTGTTCGTCTGAGAAGTAGCGGATTGCTTCGGTGAGTGTTTTGGGCTGGGTCATGTGCGTTTCCTTCACTAACCCAAATCTACCGAAACCTTATGGGTTAGTCAAGGAAATTATTGCCAAGGAAAATGTATTCCCATACTTTTCTTCATCATGCTTCGATAAGCTCGAAACTCCCGATGCCAAGACGTTTCTTCGCTTGCAGTGGATGGATTGGAAGGGGTTGAAAGCATGAGACCGCGCAAGCAAATAATCGTCTACTGCGCGAACGAGACCCGCGCCGGCATCCTCGCCTACGCGCTCAACCAGGGCGTGAAGTTCAACTGCATTGCAGTCTCGCGTGCGGAAGGGTTTACGGCTACTATGGATTCCTTGCCCGAGGTTCACGCCCTCATCTACATCCGCGACGAGGAGGAAAGCATCGCAGGAAGGCGTCTGGATACGCAGCAGATGCCCTTCCCTGTCATAGAAGTTGTCCAGACGGCGTACATATCGTTCGAGCGGTTCCGGACGCGCTGCGGCTGTTTACGCCCACGACGGCGGAGATTCTGGAGGCGCTGCGGAACGCTACGGCTGGAAAGACGGGACCAAAGCCAAAGACAAAGGAGAGCCCATGACCCGCAGCGAAATCTTAGCGATCCTCATGCGCCAGAACATCACCAGCGAGAGCAAGATGCACGCACAATACGAGGATGCGCCTCGGCTGCTGGAGGATCTGCGAGAACTCGGGGTTGCGCACCGAATCTCACAGGGCTGGTGCGTCACCTCTCTGCGCCTCCAGATGAAGCGGCGTGCGGATCAAGTTTCCGCTTTGCAGCAAGCACGTCGTTTGCTATGATCGGACTGTCTCGCCCGAGACATCTTGGCAAACTTAGGGTAGCTCCTTAAGCAGTGGACGGTGGAACTCGAAGGCCACCGTCCTGCCTTCACTTCGAGGAAGGATTTGAATGAATAAGAACGAACTCCGCCTAGATTCCTCCGCCGTTGTTTCGTGGGACCAAGTTGAGGAACTTGGATGCTGCCTCTTTGGACCCCAGCCAAGAGAAAAATTAAGCTCAAATATTTCAAGAACCTATGCAAAGATTCAATACTCGGAGTATTTGAAGTCGCCACATTGGAAAGCCAAGCGAGAAATAGCCTTGCTCAGAGCTGGTAACGCTTGCCAAATTTGCAATATGAACCAAGGCTTGGATGTTCACCACCGAACCTACGTGCGGCTTGGCGATGAGTGGCCAGAAGATTTAACCGTGCTATGCAGACCTTGCCATGACCTTCACCACAGAGAACGCGGGGCTGTTAAGCGTTCGTGTGGAGACGTTTTGATTGGACCTCGGCCTAAGCCATACCTTTGTTCGCTTCCATACGGGCATCAAGGAGAACACGCCGACATTGATGCGTGCTGCACATGGCGGTCAAAAGATGAGTAAGACTACAGACGTTTGGATGCCAGTCTACATCGGTGATTTGCTCTCAGACACCCTCCACCTCACACCAGCCGAGTTTGGAGCGTATCACTACATTCTTTACCATCAGTGGAAGAATGGACCGATTCCAGATCGGCAACTCCGTGCCATTACACGCCTCAGTCGTGAGCAGTGGGAAGAGTCGCAGGCCACCCTAAAAGATTTTTTGCGGCAGGATGAGAATGGTCTTTGGTTCCAAAAGCGTTGCGCGAGCGAGAAAGAGAAGTCGAACCGACTTTCCGAAATTAGCCGGATAAACGGTCTAAAAGGCGGAAGACCTAAAACCCAAAACAAACCCAAACAAAACCCAGCAGGTATCCCAGCAGGGTACCCAGAAGATAACCCAGACCATAAGCTAAACGAAACACCATCACAGTCACAGTCATATAAACCAAGTACAAGAACAAAGACTATCTCGCCGGCTGACGCCGAGCGAGTCTATCAGGCATATCCCCGAAAGGAAGGAAAAGCTAAGGCTGTAGCCGAAATCAAAAAGGCCTTGGGCTTGTTCACCGCGACGGAGCTATTGGAGCGCATCGAACGGCAGAAGTCCCACTGGAAGCGGGAGGAACGAGAAACGCAATTCATCCCCCATGCGAGCACTTGGTTCCACCAAAAAAGATACGAAGATGAGTCGAACGCACCAGTTCCCGACATTCGGCTTACGCTGCCTGATGGGACCGTAACCACAAAGTCTCAGACGGAATCCGAGGGATGGATAACTTTTGGGGGTCTAGATTGACTTTCACTTTTGACCAAGCCCATGCGTTTTTCTCCTATCGCTTGGGGGATCCCACTCTTCCGATGCGCGATTCAATCATGTGTCGCTGCCCCTTCCACGGCGACCGTACCGCCAGCATGAGCGTGAACTTGGGCAAGGGCGGCCTGTGGAACTGCCATGCTTGCAACGTGGGCGGAGGAATTTACGACTTTGAAACGCAGATGTTTCCTGGGCGCACAACAGATGAGGCTTGGGAGCAGATTTACAGGATCACGGGAGCTACGCCAACCCACACCGCGTCTCAGAGGAAGCTGGGGAAGCTAGAGGCTAGCTACCCCTACTTGGACGAGGATGGAAACACCCTCTACGAAAAGCAACGCTACGAGGGTAAGGTGTTCCTGCAACGCGCTCGTAAGGGTTCAGGGTGGGTGTACAGCCTCCAAGGTGTAAGGAAGCTTCTGTACCGCCTTCCAGAGCTTATGTTGGCGAAAGTAATCTTCATCGTGGAGGGAGAAAAAGATGCCAACAACCTTTTCGCGGCTTTAGCGGGGAAAATAACAGTGAACGGGATCGACTATCCGGCTTCGACCACCTGTAATTTTGACGGAGCGGGCAAGTGGTTGGATGAGTACAGCCCATACTTAGCCGGCAGACGTGTGATTGTAGTGGAAGACAATGACGCTGCTGGTAAAGCTCATGCCGAGATGGTGGCGAAAAGCGTGGTCAAGTTTGCGCTGTGGGTCAAAATTCTGCGCTTGCCTGGATTGAAGGAAAAGGGCGATGTGTCGGATTTTCTTCAGGATCACACGATTGAAGACTTGCTGCGAGAAGTTGGGAAGACGCCGCATTTCAGAGCTGATGCAAAGCTCGCAGAGGCCCAAAAACCTTTCCTCGTGGTGCCGAGTGAAATTCTACCCGCTGGTGGTGGTGACGTCTCATGGATCATACCTGGTGTGATTCATAAGGGGGCTAAGGGGTTAATTGTCGCGCAACCAAAGGCTGGGAAAAGCATGATTGCGCTTGATTTAGCCATCGCTATATCGAGCGGTCAATCTTGGCTTGGGCTTCAACCCGAGAGGAGCGTTAATACGGCCGTTGTGAGTCGCGAAGATGGTCCGCAGATGACTCAACATCGCTTACGGGAGTTTGCGCGTGGCCGTGGACTGGCTTTCAACAACCTAAAGAATTTGTACGTTAATACATTCGAGCAAAAGGCCACATTTTCAATCGAAAACGATGACGACTTGGGGGAAATATGCACCTCGCTAAAAAAGGAAGGAGTTGAACTTGTTATCTTCGACGTGCTCAACAAACTGCACGGCGCGGAGGAGAACGATAACACGAAGATGACCGCGATTATGTCTCGGTTTGACATCATCCGTGCGGAGACTGGATCCGATGTATGCGTAATTCATCACGATGCTAAGAATTCAGCCCCAGGGGCGAAAAAGCCACGCGGCGCAAGTTCGATTGATAGTTGGTGGGATTGGAAAATTTCCATTAGCGTGTCAGCCGATGATGACTCGCGAAAAGAGGTGTATTTCGCAAGCAAGGCTGGACAGCCGCACGCGCCGATCCAAGCGATATTTCAAAACAATCCCCTGTCAGGCACACGCATTAGCTTGGCAGGTTAATAAAGAGAGGAAATAGCGATGGAGAAGACAGTGTTTCAAGAGATTGCGCGGGTTCTGGTGCCCCAAACGTTCCGCCATGTCCCGCGCTGGACAGCAGAGGAGCAGGCGGCACTTAAGTCGTGGCAGGAGAAGATTGACGCACGAAGAAGGGCTCAAATGAGGGAAAGCCAATGAGAGGATTTTCCATCGAACGCAACGACAAAGGACAGCCCGTCAGCATGACTTGGACGGGCGACTACGAGGCACCAGTGAAGCCAACGAAGGCGGAGAAGGACGCGGCAAAACTGGCGGAGCATGAGCGCATCTACGGCAAGCGGACTGCGGAAGGGAGGGCGCAGTGAGGCATTTCAGAGCGGCAAAGTTGTTCACCCAGATTGTTTGGAGGCGTTGGCATGGTGCAAGAGTTCCATTCCAGTTTGCGCTGGATATCACGCGAAGGATTCATTATGGAGCGTCGATTCCAGATAAGGACTACTGGGCATGACACCCGAGGGCGCATTTCAGAAAGACGTGAAGGCACTCCTGCAAGCCAGCGGCATCTGGTTTATGAGAATGAACAGCGGCATCATTCGCAAGGGTTCGCGCTACATCCACCTACACGAGACAGGCACCGCAGATTGGCTCCTATTCCCCCTAGGCGGCGTTGCATGGTTGGAGTCGAAGGCTAGCGGGCAAAAAACGAGCAAGGAGCGTACAGCGGCACAGGAAGCGTTCAGAGTGAGGTGTCTAGAGGCAGGTCACAAGCATCTCCGCACCGACAACCTAACAGAGCTGGCCGAATGGCTAAGGAGCTTGAAATGAAAGGTGAATGGATCAGCACCAAAATTCCGGTTCCGATAGGGGAGCATGTGCTTGTCTATTGCGAAGGAGAGCATTATGAGGCTTTCCGCAAAATCAACAATAACTTCATTTGGTGGGAGACTATTGAGGGATCCACCATCGAACCTAGCGCATGGCAACTGCTACCCGCACCGCCCGAGGTGAAGTGATGGCGATCCTATGGTTTATCGCAGGCGTGCTCGTGGGCGGGTTTCTGATCTGGCTCCGCATGGCGAACGTGAACGATGATTTGAGCGCGGAGAATCTCGCTCTGCACGGGAAGTTGCAAGAGCAACGAATTATCGCCGCCCAACACAGGGCTGATTTGGAGCGGGCTTGCCACGACATTTATAACGAATGGGAACAGGACGTGCAACGCCTGACGCAAGAGAACAACGGCGATATTGATTACTGGAGAGGAAATTATAACGAAGCCTGCAATGCCCTAAGAGCCGCCCGCAAGCGTTTCGACCAACCCCGCGTCAACGGGCGGTTCGTGAAGCGTGAGGTGCCAGAGGGCGCACGCGAACGGCTGATGGAGCAAGTTCACCAAGAGCAACGCTAACTCCGCCCTCGGGCGCAAACCAAAGGAGAATTACATGGACGGAATTACCTTCGCGCAATGGCTGGCATGGTGGTCGGGCAACAACAACTCAGGCAATGGTGCAGGTCCGGGCAACGGTAGCGGCCTTCCCGAACCCACGCACAACTAGGATTCTTTTGGAATCGTAATCGGTGGCGTCTGTATTGTGTCGGTAGTTTGAGAGACGGAACCCGGAGGCAAGTTCTCCGGGTCTCGTTTGCTGGATGAGAAGTCTTTCCCAGTGAGCATTGTGGACGCTGTAGCCATCATGGCGGAGGCGATGTTGGTTGCGGCAACCAGAGCAGCCATCCGTAGGCCAGGATCGAGCCTAGAGGCTGCAAACACGTATAGCGTGATACCCACAGAACCAAGGATGCAGCAGCCTACGATGATGGAAGCCGGCCTAGACAGATTCATGTCGCCTCCAGCGTCTTCTGCGCGGCCTCAACCGCCTCCATGCCGCTCTTGATGTCTGCGCCCGGGTCGAGTGTGCTCACAATCGCCTGAAGGATCAGCAACTGCTGGGCAATGGCGAGGATGGCGATACGCTCTTGGTCGGTCATACGATGTCCCCCGCGATTGAATTAATGGCCTCGTCCCAAACATCATCCGTGATTGTGACGGGGTAGCTGCGCGCCTTCGCCTCACGCTCGGCATGAAACTTCTGGCCGCTGAGATTGCCCGAGAGGAACTGGCATGGGTAGCCTGCAGGTTGTAAGCACGCTGGACACGTTACCTGAAGAGGATTCATGCCGGATCCCCGAATAGCTTCATCTCACGCTGGCGGCGAGCTAGCAGGCCAGGGTTGACCTTCCCATTCGTGCGGCACCACACGAGGAACTGATTTTCTGCCCCGATGTAGTCGCGCTCATTCAAGAGCTTCACGAGGGTCGATTTCTCAAACGCCCCCGCGCCGATGTTGTATGCCAGCGAAACGAGCGCATCGAAGCGGTTCTGGTTGAGAGGAACATTCACGGATGAGTTGACGGCGTACTCTGCGGTCGCCAGATCCTCCGCCATCCACGCATCGGCTTGTTCGCGGGTGCAAGTCATGCCTGCCACGACTCCGGTCGTATGGCCAAAACCAATCGTCCAGATGTTTCGCTGATCTTTATACGAGGCGGCGTCGAATCCTTCGCTGGCCTCAATCATCTGCCGGCCGTTAGGCGATGTCTTCATCGTCGCCCTCAGACGGTTCTGTGGCAGGTATTGGCTTGGCAATCGGCGGCGGGATGTGGATCGGGCCAGGAGCGGTTCCTTCGATGGGCTGGGGCACTGGATTCGATGACATGGTGCCTCCTATTCAACAAACGATTGGATTTTGTGCTGCACTTCCTGCGCTCCGATGACCTTGATTATGCCTAAGTCCTCGGCTCCCTTGAGAATCAAAAAAGCGAACCCGATGCCGATGCCCCACGTTTTGATCCGGCCTAGCGTCTTGCCTTGCTCTTTGAGTTCGGCGGTCAAATCCTTGATGTCGCCCGAAAGCTCTGCTTTGTCCGCTGCATGTTGCTCTTTATTCTCGGCGTGCTGGCGATTGCGCTCGGCAGTTTCTCTCTTGAGGGCATCCAGCATTAGCCCGTCGCCCTCTTGCATGTTGGCGTTTCCGTGCCGCGTGACCTTTGCGATCTCCTCGCATATGTACGTCATCAATCGCTTCTCCAAACCCGGTTGACCATTGCCGTACAGGTACTTCCAGATATTCTCAAGGCGTTCGGTCTGAACCGCCATAGCCTTTGCTAGTGTTGCTGGACTGTCCTGAGACGATGGCATCAATGCTCCCAACTCTGCGTGCAGAATGTACCAAGTTAGTGTATCCGAAAGTAACCCGGCATCGCCGTTTCGAACGGTTGAGCCGGGCTTCGTGCATACCCTACAAGCTCTGGACAGAGCCTAAATCTACTTCTCTTGCCTCAAGTTCTCGTTTTCGTTCTGCTGATATGCCCGCTGTTTTGGGAGCAATCAGAATACCAGCGTATCTTATCGTTTTACCTTGCGTACCGTGATACCATCAGCAGCATGACAATGACGCCGCTCGAACGAAACCGCTTTGACTCTAAGTGGAAACTTTTCGGAGAATGCCATATTTGGCAAGGTCCACTTGATCGGGATGGCTACGGAACATTCTACTTCCGTAGAATAAACCGGCGCGCTCATCGTGTCGGCTACTTCTCCAAATACGGGGTTATCGGGGACGGACTTATTGGGCACACTTGCCGAAATCGAGCTTGCGTCAATCCTGACCACCTGACCATCGTTACAGCCCGCGAGAATGCGCTTGAAAACTCGTACAGTCCGGCTTCGATGAATGCAGCCAAGACGCATTGCTTGCGAGGGCATCTGTTCGATGGAACACTCACGACCAAGCGAGGTACGCAACGGACCTGCTCGACCTGTGAGAAAGCAAAGCATAGGCGGCTGCGTGCAAAGTGGCGCGCAGAAAACACGTTGGCCGTATAAGTTCACTGCTCAACAACCACGCGATATGTTTTGGACGTTGGCGTGACCGCTAGAAACGCCGTGATGTATACGGTTGCAGTGTTTATGGCAGTCACAGCACAATCAATCGTCGTGCCAGCTACCCTAACCCCGTCAGACGGAGAAGCAAAGCATGGCGATCCGAGCGTAGCACCCGTTACAGTCGCCGTACCCGATGAGCTGCCTCCAAGTGCGAGCAATGCCCCGCCGAACGCCGATGTGGTTCCAAGTATACGATTCGCAGTGGTTAGGCACGTGGCGCAGGCGATGTTGTTGCTGGTGATGACGAGCGGTAAGGATGCCGTATTAGGCGTTGCGGGGGTTCCGGCTACGCCTTGTGGTCCTTGGGGTCCAGCCACGGTTGAAGCGGCCCCTGAAGGTCCAGTTGGCCCAGCGGGACCGGGAACCGTCGAGGCTGCACCTGCCACGCCCTGAATGCCTTGGGGAATCGTGAAGTTGAACACCGCCGCGTTGCTCGTGCCGCTATTGCTGACGCTAGCAGAGCTCCCTGCTGCTCCGGTGGTGGTTGTGCCTACTGATATGCTGGCGTCGCTGCCTGCGGCCCCAGCCGGCCCCGCGCTCGTGTTCTGATTCGCTTTCACCGCTGAGGCAAAGTCTGAGATGCAGGTTGAAGCCTGTTTTGTCCCCTTGCGGCCTGGGAACGCCAGCGTTACCTCCGCGAAGTTTGGCCCGAGGTCTGGGCGGAGGTTTAGCACCCTTCCAAGCACCCCGTTTGGAGCGCACACGTCCGAGTCCGAAACCACCGCTGCGTCCCAATGGCAATACCCGTTCAGCGGGGTAGCAGTGATGGATGTAAGCGGGTTGGGCAGTGGGGCATCAAACTCGCAGACCGCAGGCCCGCTCGTCGCGCCGTTTATGATCGTGGGCGAAGTGCCACCATTCATGGATATCGCATACACCGAAGACGACCCGCTTGCAGTGGTCGTAGGCGCGAACTGCCCTGCGTTGTTGAGCGTCGTGATGGGCCGGTAGGGTATTACCGTGACGCCTGAAGCTGCGGGGAGGGCGAGGCTATTGACTTGTCCAAATGCACTTGAGGATAGGAGGGCGAAAAGTATGACAAGGCGCACTTAGTTTCTCCCGGTGCAGATGTAGCTCACCACATCCGTTCCTGTTCCCGTAATGGTGAGGGTCGTTGTGGTCACGACGGGACGGCTCGCGGCGAGGGCTGAAGTGTCGGATACCACGCAGATGGGTGCAGTGGTGTACGTGCCAGTGAAGGTATATGAGGCTGTCCCGCCCGCAAGGGTTAGAACTCCATCCAAATCCGTGTTGGTCGATACACCACTACGAACACTTGGAGCCGTGACCACGCCTGCCGCCGACACCTTGAACTGCTCCGAAGATCCGATGCTGACTTGGGTGCTGCAAGTGGTGTTTCCGAAGCACCAGTTTCCATTAGAGAGCATTGCCGCTCTAACGGAAGGACTGGAACCCGTAATGAAATAGAGCGGCGCGGTTCCGTTGCGGGGGCCGAAAAATACGGAACTGGTCCCAGCAATCACGCCGTAGCCCAAGCTGCTCACCTGAACATTGCTGTTGTCGTGAATGTCATACTCGCAATATCCCACATTTGTGCAAGCCACATCCAAGACTGGACTATTTCCGCTGACGCTTAGAAGTGCTCCATTCAAGGGCGATGCCGAGCCAACCGCCATGGTCGTCACACTCGCCGCCGCCTGCGTCGTCTGCCCAAGAGCGCATGAGTTCAGCCCGGTTGACGTGAATACGCATCCATTGGGAGAGGAATTTACGGATGTTCCCGTGGCTGTGGTGTAAACGGCTGGGGATCCAGCCGATCCAGTTCCCGGCGAGACTGTCCCCGTCCCGCCCGATCCGCCGCCGCCGCCCACGCAGGGGTTAGCGGTTCCGCAGACGTAATACTTGTTGGTGCTTGAGTTGTATCCGAGCATCAGTATCGTCTGCGCGTAGTCGTAGGACGGTCCGCTACTCCCGGTCGTGGTGAGGGATGTGAATGGACCGCTCCCAGTCGGCGACACCAGCGTAATCGCGGCAGGCGCATTGTCGTAACTGTTGCCACTTTGAGCCGCCAACGGCAGCACTGCCAACACTGAGACTGCCAAGGCAATAAGTTTCACGTAAAGCTCCTTTTTATCCTGCATTGAACTTCACCAGACACAGCCCAGGATGATCCGCAGTCCCGGCGATGTTATTGCGGAGTACGATTGCGCGAGATGCGTCCGTCGAGCAAATGAAAATGTTCCCCGCAGGCGTTATCTTGCCGTAATAGCCCGCGCTCGCGGGAGCTGGAGCGGTAAACGATGCGATCGTTACTGGAGTCGAATCGCTCGTGATGAGGTCAAAGCTCACTGCTCCACCGTCTGGAGTCATTCCAGGCCGCAAGAAAAACACCACCTCGTAAATCGCCGCATTCATTGGAAGAGTAGCCGGCGCGGTGTCTAGGTTGCCGGGAAGCCTCCCATTCAACGTGAGTACAGAGAGCGTCCGAGATGGCATGATGAGATTCTGAGATTGCGTCCACAGCAACGTCCCACTGTAGAGGACGGGGTAGGAACCGCTGGAGGTAGGAGCTCCCATCGGGCAACGATCAAAGGTTGGGTAAACGCACCCGCCAATGTTCGACGTGTAGTTCGTGAGTATCGCCCAGTCTTCCGGCTTTGAGTACCCGAGGATCTTGCACTGCGAATACAGGAACGACTTGATAAAGTTGAATTGAGCAGTGGCACCCACAAACTCATGCCGTCCACAAATTTGGAAGTTCTGAAAGAGAACGGTTGGCCCTCCGCTTCCGCCAGGGGAGAACCGCGCAGTCTTCCAAGTCGTTGCCCCCGTAAAGAATGCATCCGCGACATCATTCCCGCCGATGAAGGTTACGTTTCCATCTCCCCATTCGCAGTTGATTAGCATGGATCCTTGGGCGCGGTGTTCGACGCGCACTCCGATAGCGTTGAACTGCTGCGTTCCAAAGGCGTGGGTGCCAGGGCTTATTCCCAGGCCAAGCTGAATGTATGCCCTCGTCGGGGTGGTGCTCTCATGAATCCACGATCCGCCCCAAATGTTGATGCAACCACCATAGGCCATGTTGATGAGCGATCCGTCCGTCACATGGAAATTGTGGCCGTAATAGTTGTAGTTTACGAATTGATCGCCACTCACTCCAACGGATCCATCCACATACTGGCCGTCTCGAATGGTGCCGTTGTCGCTGCAATGAAACCACGACATCTCA
>CAZZZQ010000035.1:584-13093 GCA_964658405.1 uncultured Sphingomonas sp. | reverse complement strand
CGTGGCTCTTTTGTAGTTCGTGGTGCCGGGTTACTTGGTTGCGCGAGCAACTTCGGTAAGACGGGCTGCCTTGCCGCGAAGACCGCGGAGGTAGAAGAGCTTGGAGCGGCGAACCTCGTAAGAACGAACCTTGACGACGGTGTCGACGACCTTGGAGTTGTAAGGGAAGATGCGCTCGACGCCCTGGCCGAAGCTCATCTTGCGAACAGTGAAGGTGCCATGTGGGCCCTTGCGAGCTGCGATGACCATTCCTTCGAATGCCTGGAGGCGTTCTTTCTCGCCTTCCTTGATCTTGACCTGAACACGGACGGTGTCGCCTGGAGCGAAATGGGGGAGGTCGGTCCGCTCAAACTTCGCGGCCAGTTTCTGCATGATTGGATGTATGGACATGACTGCTTTCCTGTAAAGAACTCGAGTCTTCAGTTTACACAATATCTCGGCCGGTACATACCCTTTTGACCTATTAATCGTGCAGTCAACCGGTTCGAGCCGCCCAATCAGCCGATTCGAGCGCGGGCAGCAGACTTCCTCTAGACTTAGCCTCGATGATCTTCGGTCTGCACGGCGTCCGGCGTTGGCTCCTGATCGCGCTGACGTTACTCGTCGCGGCCAGGGACGTAAGGGCGCTCGACCCGCACCGGCCGTTGCGCGAGTACGGCCGGCAGACCTGGCAGACGGAGAATGGGCTGCCGCAGGATACGGTCCACTCGGTCGTCCAGATGAAGGATGGCTACCTCTGGCTGGCCACCGATGACGGGCTGGTCCGGTTCAACGGGATTGAATTCAAGGTCTTTACGGCGGAGACGACGCCCGCACTGCGCAGCGATTCGATCGAGGGCCTGTCCGCCGACAGCCTCGGACGACTCTGGGTCAGGACTGCGTCAGGGCTGGTGCTCGTCCAGCAGAACAGATTTCAGAGCTTTGGAGTTGCAGAAGGTCTGCCCGACGCGACGGTCTGGTTCACTCATCAGGACCGCCATGGTCGCGTCTGGATCGCCACGGCGAGTGGTCTCTGTACGGTCAAAGTGACGCGTTGTGACCTCGTGCCCGCTACGAAAGGGCTGAGCGTCAACCAGGAGGGACGGTTCGCCGAGGCTCCCGATGGCTCGATCTGGCTCGCCAGCGGAGACGAGACCGTTCACCTGGATGCTTCGTCACTTGCGGTGATCGCCCGTCTCAGGTCGTCCAGCGCGTCCGAGATCCTGGTGCAGCAGGTTGACCACGGCGGCCGCCTGCTGGTTGGAACCGGTGACGGCCTCGCGCAGGAGCAGCACGGCAGACTCCAGCCGGTCGCTGTCGCGGGTGCACCGGCCCGGTTCGAGATTGCCGCGATGCTCCAGGCGGCGGATGGCAGCACATGGCTGGGAAGCTCGGCCGGTGTCGCCCACGGCAGCGGCGACAGCTTTGTGCTCCTCCCTGCGACAAAGGGGTTTCGGATTCAGGCGCTCTTTCAGGATCGCGAAGGAACGGTCTGGGTCGGAACCGACCACGGCGCTGGCCGAATCATTCAGAATCGGCTGGAGCCCTTCCCGGTCAGCGACGTGCTTGCCGGCGCCACGGTCCTGTCGTTTCTGGAGGATCGCGAGGGAAATCTCTGGCTGGGAACCGAGTCCGACGGCCTCGCCGTCCTGCATGAGCAGAAGTTTACGACCTACACTGTGGCTGAGGGGCTCTCCGGCAACGTCGTCCGCTCGGTCCTGCAGGATGCGGCAGGAACGGTGTGGGTCGGGACGGACGGTGCCGGGCTGAACCGGCGAACGGCCGCCGGCTTTTCCACGATGACGGCGAAGGATGGCCTCTCGAGCAACGTGATCCTGTCGCTGGCCAGTGGGGCGAACGGGGATCTATGGGTGGGCACGCCGACCGGGCTGAACCGCATCCGAGGCGGCGAGGTCAAGGTTTACACCGCGGCGGATGGGCTGGCCGACGACTTCATCCGGTCGCTGCTGGTCGATCGGCACGGCGATGTCTGGGTCGGGACGCGGCATGGTCTGACGCGAATCAGCGGCGAGACCATGACGAACTTTACCGCGATGGATGGGCTCGGAAGCGACTACATCGGTGTGATGATCGAGGCACGCAATGGCGACCTTTGGATCGGCACTGCCGGTGGGTTGACACGGCTGCGTGACGGACAGTTCACGAACGTCAAGCTCGCAGGCGGCCTGGCGCGGAACGTGGTGACGGCGATCCACGAAGAGGGCGATGGCACCTTCTGGCTTGGCAGCAACGGCGGCGGCCTGAGCAGGATGCGCGATGGGGTCATCAAGCCGGTTGACGCGGCGACTCTCCCGCAGGCAATTACCGGCGTTCTTGAAGATCAGCAGCAGCGGCTCTGGATCGGCTCGAGAACGGGCGTCTACCGGGTTGCGCTGTCCGCGCTCGACCACTTTATGGCCCAAGGAGGCGATCTTCCCGTTGCGAGCTATGACACGAGCGACGGTATGCGCAGCCGGGAGTGCAGCAGCGGCGGTCATCCGGCAGCGGTCCGGATGCGGGATGGAACGCTGTGGTTTGCCACGCTGCGTGGCGTCAGCACGGTCGATCCGGAGCGACTGCACGAGAACGCGGTCCCGCCGCTGGTCACCATCGAAACGGTTCTGGTCAACGACGTTCCACACCAAGGGTCGGGCGAGTTGACGCTGGAGCCGGGACGGCAGCGGGTGGAGTTCCAGTACGCCGGCCTGAGCTTTGTCGCGCCGCAGCGGGTGCAGTACCGCTACCGGCTTGAAGGCTTCGACCGCGAATGGGTCGATGCGGGGACTCACCGCGCAGCCTTTTATACGAACCTGCAGCCAGGGCGGTATGTCTTCCACGTGCAGGCGCGGAATAACGATGGCGTTTGGAGCGCGTCGGACGCGGCTCTCGCGCTTCGGGTTAAGCCGTTCTTCTGGCAGACGATCTGGTTCTACCTGCTGCTCCTGCTGGCGGCAGCCGGGGTAGCGTACTTTATCTATGCGCGGCGGGTCCGGCGGGTCAAGCTGCTCTACCAGGGTGTCATGGAAGAGCGGGGCCGCATCGCCCGGGAGATTCACGACACGCTGGCGCAGGGCATCGTGAGCATCTCGCTTCAGTTAGAGGTGGTCTCGCGCCTGCTGACGACCTCGGTCGACGCGGCGCGGACGCAGCTGGATGAGACGCGCGGTCTGGTCCGGCAGAGCCTCGCTGACGCCCGGAGCTCGATCTGGGATCTTCGCTCGGAGGAGGCCGAGGAGCTTCCGGTGCGGGTCAGCCGGGCGCTGAAGCTGCTGACCGGACCCGCGGGAATCTTTGGCAGGATGAACGTGACTGGGAGCTACCGCGCGATCCCCCGGATGGTGGAGGACGAGCTTCTGCGCATCGCCCAGGAGGCGATCACGAATGCCGTGCGGCACGCCGAGTGCTCCCACATCGAGGTCACACTGGTCTACGAGATCGGCCGCTTCCGCCTCAGCGTGCAGGACGACGGCCGCGGTTTCGACGCCGCAGCTGGAAGCCCCGCGGGACACTTCGGTCTGCAGGGAATGCGTGAGCGAGCGGCGAAGATCGATGCCGATCTCAAGGTTGCGAGCGAGGCAGGGCAGGGGACACAGATCACGCTGGAGCGTTCGCTTGTATAACAGGGAGTGTTCTGGAAGCCGGTGCAGAGGAGCGATGTGATTCGAATCTTGATCGTTGAAGATCATGCGGTGGTGCGACAGGGATTGGTCGCCCTGCTCAATACCGTCCCTGAGTTTTCCGTCGTGGCGCAGGCATCCGATGGCGAGCAGGGCGTTGCGCTCTTCCGCCAGCATCAGCCCGATGTGACCCTGATGGATCTGCGGCTCCCGAAGCAGAATGGGGTCGAGGCCATCGGGCGAATCCGCGCGGAGTGGCCCGATGCGCGGATCATTGTCCTGACAACCTTCGACGGCGATGAGGACATCTATCGCGCACTGCAGGCCGGGGCGAAGGGCTATCTCTTGAAGGGGATGGAGGGAGACGTCCTGATGGAGGCGATTCGCGCGGTGCATGCAGGCAAGTCGCGTGTTCCGGCGACGGTGGCGGAGCGGCTGGCCGGAAGGCTCAGCGGGCCGGTGCTTACGGAGCGGGAGACGGATGTTCTGAAGCAGATCGTGCTCGGCCGCAGTAACAAGGAGATCGGAACGGCGCTCTTTATCTCCGAGGCTACCGTGAAGACGCACATCAATAACCTGCTGGGAAAGCTGGGCGTCGCCGATCGGACGCAGGCGGCTACGACCGCGCTGCAGAGAGGGATCGTGCATCTTGACTAGCTGGCGAAGCCGGTCCATTTTGATGCTGCTGCTTCTTGCGTCCCCCATCCTGGCAAATGCACAGAAGGGCTGGCGGACGGCGAACGAGCCGGAGCTGCATGCTCTGATCCCGGCGCGGGCACCGGTGATCGCGGAGCGGATCGAGACTGAGTTCCGGACCGCCTCGGGCGTGACCGATGGCAAGGGCCGCTTTATCGCCGGTGTGGTGCTGATCACGGCGGGCTATTCGGCTGAGGGGAAGTATTCAAACTTCCTGATCGCGCAGGTGCCGGTGAAGATTGGTGCGCTTTCACTGCCGGCCGGGCAGTATGTGTTCGGTTGGACGCGCAGCGAGGATTCGCTCGACGTGAAGTTTTATGAGGCGGCGACCGGGAAGCCGCTCGGTGACGTCGAGGCGAAGCATGACCTGGCCATCAAGCGTGTAGAGTCCTTTCGGATCTGGCCGCCGGGTGACAAGTCGATTTTGCAACTGGGCCGTTTTACGATCGCCTATTCCTTAGGGCTTTAGGGCGGAGCGGGTCTCCATCCAAGGATGGAGAGAGAACCATCCTTTCGGGGCACGACCCGGCGACTCGCAAACTCTATGCTTCTTCTTGTGAACGCAACCCTCTCCCCAGAGGTGCCCGAGTGGCACCTCTCATTTTTTAAAGTGGAGTAAGTTTGGGAAGCGTTTCCCCCCCCCTTGAAAACCAACGTTCAGTCTTCGTCCTGCGCATCGTGCGATCGACGGAGACGGTCGAGGATCTTGTGGTCCTCCGTAGACAGTGTGGCTCGCTCCAGCAGGTCGGGGCGCTTAAGGAGTGTCTTTTCGAGGGCTCGCTCCCGACGCCAGCGCCGGACGGCCTCGTGGCTTCCGCCGGTCAGGACCTCGGGGACCAGAGCTCCACGAAAGTCCGCCGGGCGTGTGTAATGCGGGTAGTCGAGCAGCCCGCCGGCGGCGTTTGTCGATGGTGGCGGCATGCCGGGGATAGGCGCGTTCGGCTGGGCGTCCGCACCAAAGCTCTCAAAGCGCGCCGAATCCGGGTTTCCCAGGACGCCGGGAAGCAGGCGGGTGATGCTGTCGATGATCACCGCGGCGCCAAGCTCTCCGCCCGAGAGGACATAGTCCCCGATTGAGATCTCACGATCGCACAGGATCTGGTTGACGCGTTCATCGACCCCTTCGTAGCGTCCGCAGAGAAAGATGACGCGCTCGACGGCCGCCAGTTCGTGAGCGAGCGATTGCGTGAAGGGGGTTCCCTGCGCGGACAGCAGAATGACGGTCTCCTTCGCTGGATCGCGCTCCGCCTTTGGGGCAACGTGCAATGACTCGAACGCCTCAAAGATTGGACCGGGCTTAAGAATCATGCCTTCCCCCCCTCCAAACGGTCGATCGTCGACCGTTCGATGACGGTCGTGTGCAAAGGCGCGAAGATCGTGCAGGGTGACGCTGGCGATCCGGTTATTCAGAGCGCGCGTGAGAATTCCATTGCTGAGAAATCCAGCAAAAAAGTCAGGAAAGATTGTCAGAATTTCAAATTGCATGAAAAGAGGCCTACACGGTAGTAACAACAACTGTGGTACAAGAGTAATACCATTGGCGCTAATTTGAAGAAAACAAGGGAGATCTTGGTTGTATAAGACCGTCTGACGGTCCACAAAAACTCGAGGTGCGTGCCTGTCCAGAGATTTTCAGCGCGTTTCTTTCCCCTGAAAACAACGACCCGCAACCCATAGGTGGATATGAACAAATTGTACGCGTTTCTTTGCTGCACTTTTCTTACGCTTTACGGGCATTCCGCCTACTCCCAGGCCTCCGGCATCTCCGATCAGCAGCCTGCATCCGCCACTCTTGAAGCATCGAGCAGCTCTACCGAAGGCACCGCGCAGACGAGTTCGGACGCAACCTTGCCCGAGGCACCTCGTCCCGCCGTTCGCAGCTCCAGGAACGATCGCTACCGGATGAACATTCTTTACCAGCAGCATATGCGTCCGTTTTCGCACTATGCGATTGCGGCGAAGGTAGGGCTTGAAGGGATTGGCGTGGATGTGGCGACTCCGCTTTCTAATAAGTGGAATCTGCGCGCAGGCGCCAGTTTTCTCGGAGGAGCCTTCAACGTCCACGCAACAGACCAGACGTCGAACGGTTTCGGCGCACAGATTGCCGGCAGCGATATCGATGTAAATGTCAGGCCGCGCTTCAAGACTGCCTTCGCCGGTCTTGACTGGTATCCGTGGTTCGGCAGCTTTCGGATCAGCCCCGGGATCACGCTCTATAACGACACTCGCGGTTCAGCTGTAGCGACCGTCGCAGGCGGATCAACGATCTCGATCGGCAATGACGACTACGTCAGCGATCCCAATAATCCAATTCAAGCGTTGATCAACGTGAAGATGGGGCACAAGATCGCTCCGCGGCTCACCGTGGGCTGGGGAAACATGATCCCGCGTTCCGGCAAGCACTTCAGCTTTCCCTTCGAAGTTGGCTTTCAGTATGTGGGTAAACCGACCCTCACGCTCTCGCTTACCGGGAATTCCTGCGATTCCGATGGCAACTGCGGGTCGGTCAACAGTGATGCGGACACGCTCGCTGACGTAAGGCAGGAGGAGAAGGATCTGAACGACGATATCGCCCCCCTCCGCTTCTATCCGATCATCTCCCAGGGGATAAGCTACCGCTTCTAATCAGCCATTGATCTCGAGGAGGCCATCGGGAAGATGCATCTCGATGCGCTTCGCGGGAACGTCAATGCTTTCGATCCACGCCTTGGCAAAGGGGATGAGGATCTCGTCCCCTTTGGGGGAGCGCACCACAAGGAGTGGCGCTGCTTCACTCAGCCGTGAACCGCTGGCGTTGGTGGGGAAGTGCACGTCCTCGACGACTCCCACGGTATGGTCTCCGTCGATTACGGTGCAATCCAGCAGGTCGGCGATGTATTCGGCGTCATCTTCAAGCTCAACGCGCTGTTCAGCAGGAACGACCAGGTCGTAGCCTGCAAGCAGCTCGGCGTCATTGATGGAGTCGGTTCCCTGAAACTTTAGAACAACGCGCCCTGCGTTCTTCCCGAGCGGAAGCCAGTGCGATTCGACGGAAACGGGCGTGATCGTGCCCGATGGCTTGCGCAACGAGACACCTTCGCGCTCGGAGAAGCGGTCCGGAAAGTCTGTGAGGAGCTCAGCCAGGATCTCGCCTTTGCGGCCCTGGGGGCGAAGAAGATGGGCTAGAACGACCCACGTCGTCTGCTCCGGTGTGTCCAGATTGTCCATACGACAAGGGTATCGCAGGTGCGCGCGATCGCTTCTCGGCTGCCCCTATGTAATGTGTTCGATGATGTCGAGCGAGTACCGGTGCTGGACCTTCATGCTGGCGGCACTGAGGATAGTGCGGAGCGATCGGGCCGTACGGCCCTGCTTGCCGATGATCTTTCCCACGTCTCCCTGCGCGACCTGTAGTCGAAGGATTGTGGAATCCTGATCCGAGATCGCTTCGACGATGACGTTTTCCGGGCTGTCTACAAGGGCACGCGCGATCCCAGTGATGAGGATCGTGATTTCGTCGGAGTTCTTAGTTACGGCTGGCTCTGTCATCGTACACACACCTAGGGAAGGTCTACTACCGACTCTGGTTCGCCTTTTGCCTCCATCTTGGAAGGTCTTCCAGACCGAGACCTGAACGAGCCTTGTAGCAGCCGTGACGCAGCCAAACAAACTTAGTCACTTACAGTACAGATGATCGAAATCACCTTTTGTTTGTATGAGTTTACGACAGGGTATGTACTTTAAAGCGGGTCAATCACAGCGTGACGACGGGATCTTTGGTTACCATTGGAACGTACCCAAAGAGCCCGTCGTCATGGTTACGCGGCTACAGTTTCTACGGGAGTTTCGGCCGGGGTCTGAGCGACAAGCTTCGCGACGCGCTCGGAGTACTGTGCACCCTTGCTGATCCAATAATCGATGCGGTCGCGCTTGAGTACAACCGTCGCGGGGTTGGTGCGGGGGTTGTAGGTTCCGACAACCTCGACCGAACGTCCGTTGCGGGCGCGGTCCTTCTCGATAACAACGATGCGGTAGTGGGGCTGCTTACGCGCGCCAACGCGCGACAGACGGATCATCAACACAGGGAAAGCCTTTCAAAACAATTTGTTTGGGCGCTGCTTCGGTACGTCGCAGGCGGTTGCCGAGTTGCGGATCTTTGCGGACTGTACCTGACCCAACACCTAAGTATGGCTGAATTTGCCGGAATTCGCAATGATTTCCGGCGCTTTCAAGCTCCTTTGCCGTTCAGGCATGAGCGGGGAAGAGGAAGCGAAGGACATCGGGGAAGCGCTGAGCCCAGGCAGCCTCGTCGTGAACAGCGCCCTCCGCCTCCGTAAAGGACAGATCGACCCTATCCTTCCATCCCAGACGAAGAAGCAGGCGGTAAAGCAGCTCTGTATCGCGAACGTGTCGCGCACCCTCGCCCGTTCCCATATCGAGCCAGATCTTCAGGGACGGCTTCGGCTGAGCCTGGTTGACGAAGCCGAGGATGCTCCTGTGGTCCCACCAGATGGACGGGGAGAGGACAGCGACCTTCCCGAAGACCTCGGGGTGCTCTAGGCCAAGAAAGAGGGAGATGAGGCCGCCGAGAGATGAGCCGCCCAGCCCGGTGTTCTTTGCGTCGTGCCGGGTCCGGTAGGTGCGGTCGATGAAGGGTTTCAGCTCTTCGATCAGCAGGCGGCCGTAGCTGCGGCCCTCGCCTCCGCCCATGGTGACGTCGCGGGTCGGCGTGTACTCCGCCATGCGCCGAAGGCCGGTGTTGGCCACTCCAACCAGGATCACGGGCTCCGTCTCGCCGGATTCGGCGAGACGATCTACGGAAGATCCCGCCTCCCACGTACGCCCGGCGACATAGGAGGTGCGCCCGTCGAAGAGGTTCTGGCCATCGTGCAGGTAGAAGACGGGGAAGCGGCGGTCCGGCTCGGCGGCGTACTGCCTGGGGAGATAGACGAGGATGTTGCGGTGGTCCGGGTCAGGCAGAATGTGGGAGTGGAGCTGATAGGTCTCGAGCCGGGGGATTGCTTGCTCTTCATCGTGGATGCGGAGCGGATTTTCAGGCCAGAGAGAGCTCTCTGCACGGAGTGCAGGTTCAAGGGCGGCGGATTTCGGGTGCAGGTCCAATCCGGAAGTCCGGGCTCCGTTTACGCTAGGATTACATCAGACTAGCAGAGGGTAAAGGATGAAGCGCGAGTGGCATAGGTGGTTTTCTCCGCGGCTGGGGCGGAATATGGAGCTGCTGGTCTTCGGCCATGCGGGCCTGCCGACCGTCGTCTTTCCGACCTCGTGCGGCCGCTACTTTGAGTTTGAAGACCGCGGCATGGTGCATGCTGTCGAGCAGCAGATCGAGCGCGGCGAGATTCAGCTCTTCTGCGTCGATTCGGTCGATGCAGAGAGCTGGTACAACTTCAGCGTCGGTCCCCGGTGGAGGATCGCACGCCACGTCCAGTACGAGAGCTACATCATGGACGAGGTCGTCCCACTCGTCAGGGCGGTGGGGAATCATGGGCAGCTTGCATCGCTCGGAGCCAGCTTCGGCGGCTTTCACGCGTTGAACATTGCGCTGCGCCATCCCGACCTTTTTCACGCCGTATTGTCCATGGGCGCTGCCTTCGACATGTCGAACTTTCTCAGCGGGTACTACGACGACGACTGCTACTTCAACATTCCGGTTCACTACCTGCCGAACGTGTGTGATTCCTGGCATCTCGATCGCTATCGGCATAACACGTACATCCTGGCGACAGGAGAAAACGACATCTGCCGCGGCCGCACGGAGTATATGGCCCGGCTTATGAGGGAAAAGGGTATCCCGGTACGGCTCGATGTATGGGGCGACGGATCGCTGCATGACTGGCCTGAGTGGATCAAGATGATCCAGGCTTATCTGTAAACCTACTTAGCAGTGGATCGTTCGATCTGCTTGGAATTTGTGGAGGCTGCGTGAAGAAGATTGGCGTTCTGTTTGGCATGGAGAACACGTTTCCGGGTGCTCTTGTAGAGAAGATCAACTCCATGGAGATTGCTGGAATCACGGCGGAGTTCGTACAGGTTGGCGGCGTGAAGGAGGCCCATCCGTCGGGCTACACCGTGATCGTCGACCGGATCTCACATGACATGCCTTTCTACCGGGCCTACCTGAAGAACGCTGTTCTGACCGGGACGCAGGTCATCAACAATCCGTTCTGGTGGTCGGCGGACGACAAGTTTTTCAACTACGCCCTGGCATCGAAGCTGGGTGTGGCTGTTCCGAAGACGGTGCTGCTGCCGCACAAGATGTTTCCGCCGGAGATCAATACACAGTCTGTCAGGAACCTCGAGTTCCCACTGAAGTGGGACGAGATCTTCGAGTACATCGGCTTTCCGGCCTTCCTGAAGCCTCATGACGGCGGCGGCTGGCGCGACGTCTTTCACGTGCACAATCCTGAGGACTTCTTCCACGCCTACGACCAGACCCGCGACCTCTGCATGACGCTGCAGGCGGCGGTCAACTTCAAGGAATACTTCCGCTGCTACGTGGTCGGGCAGGAGGAGGTCCGGATCATGCCGTATGATCCGCGCCAGCCGCACGAGAAGCGATATGTCATGGATCCGCCGGAGTACGACCCGGCGCTGCTGGCACGCGTCGAGAAGGATGCACTGACGCTCTGCCGCGCTCTCGGCTACGACCTGAACACGGTGGAGTTTGCCGTGGAAGATGGCATTCCCTATGCCATCGACTTCATGAATCCCGCGCCGGACGCGGATCTGCACTCTGTTGGAAAGGAAAACTTCGAGTGGATCGTAGATCGCGTGGCAAAGCTCGCAGTGAAGAAGGCACAGGCCTCTGAGAGCTTCGATCCGCAGTTGAACTGGTGTTCCTTCCTGGCGCCACCGGTGACCAGGGCGGCCTCTGCCAAGACTCCGGCCCGCAAGGCGGCAAAGAAGGTCGTCGCCAAAAAGGCCGCCAAGAAGACGGCAGGCGAGGTGTAGGTCTCCTGCCGGTGTGCCGTACCGGGTGATACGGTACACCGGCAGGCGAAGTAGAAGATTTGTGGGATAGGAGATCGTATGCGACCTACGTTTTCGCTGGGAATCGAAGAGGAGTATCAGACCGTTGATCCGGAAAGCCGCGATCTGCGGTCGCACATCGCGACCGAGATGCTGGCCAAAGGAAAGCTGCGGCTGGAGGAGCGCGTCAAGGCCGAGATGCACCAGTCGGTCATCGAGGTCGGAACCCGTGTCTGCAGCAATATCAAGGAGGCGCAGGAGGATCTGTTTGACCTCCGCCGGAACATGGTCCGGCTTGCCGAGGAGCACGGCCTGATGCTGGTTGCCGGGGCGACGCATCCCTTCGCCGACTGGCGCGTGCAGGAGATCTACCCGGATCCGCGCTACGCCCAGGTAGTTGAGGACCTGCAGCTGGTCGCCCGCGCAAATCTGATCTTTGGGCTCCACGTTCACGTCGGCATCGAGGACAAGGAGGCTGCGATCCGGATCATGAACTCGCTCCGGTACTTCCTGCCGCATATTCTCGCGCTTTCGACCAACTCGCCCTTCTGGCTTGGGATGGAGACGGGGTACAAGAGCTACCGGGCGAAGGTCTTCGAAAACTTCCCAAGAACGAACCTTCCGGACAGCTTTTCGAGCTACTCCGAGTTTGAAAGCTATGTAAATCTACTGGTAAAGACGAACAGTATAGATAATGCAAAGAAGATCTGGTGGGACATTCGGCCTCACCCCTTCTTCAGCACGGTGGAGGTGCGGATCTGCGATATTCCGCTGCGGGCGAAGGAATCGATCGCGATCGCTGCGCTGATCCAGGCGACTGCCGCCAAGTTATTTCAGCTGCACGAGCGCAATATCGACTTCCGGCAATACTCACGCGCCCTGCTGATGGAAAACAAGTTTCGTGCCGTCCGCTATGGGCTGGATGGCAAGCTGATCGACTTTGGCAAGGAGCAGGAGGTTCCTGCGCGGGATCTGATCCTCGAATACCTTGCCTTTGTGGACGACGTACTTGACGAGCTTGGCAGCCGCGACGAGATTGGATACATCCATACCATGTTGGAACAGGGCTCGGGTGCCGACCGTCAGTTGAAAGTCTTCCGGGAGACGAACAGCTTGAAGAGTGTCGTGGACTTTATGGCAATGGAGACGAAGGCCGATCTCTAAAAGGCCATTGTTCGAAGCTTTCGGGTGCAGGGGAATTGAGGAAAAAGATGACCACAGGCGTGATTAATGGGACCAGGGATAAGGCAG